>NZ_JBGJZL010000009.1:0-222114 GCF_042610375.1 Pelosinus sp. sgz500959 | reverse complement strand
CTTCTTGATGAACCTTCGATGGGTCTTGCTCCGCTTTTAGTCCGAGAAATTTTCTCGATTGTGAAAGATATTAATGCCAGTGGCACAACGGTCTTACTGGTTGAACAAAATGCTCATATGGCTTTGTCCATTGCTCATCGTGCTTATGTACTGGAAACAGGACGCATTACCTTAGCTGGTGATGCGAAGGAACTAGCAGCGAGTGAGGAAATTCGAAAAGCATATTTGGGTGGCTAATGGAATAAATAAGGCTTGGCAAAAACCGAGTCTTATTTAGGTATATAATGAAAATGGAGATGATAAACATGTTTGTAGAACAACGAATGACATCAAATCCTATCACAATTACCTCGACGGCGACCATAGCCGACGCTTCAGAACTCATGCGTTCCAATCAGTTCCGTCGTCTGCCAGTTGTGGATAATGGTAAACTAGTCGGCCTTATTACTGATCGTGATCTTCGAGCTGTATCACCATCTCCGGCAACAACTTTATCTATTTTTGAACTGAATTATCTATTAGCAAAGATGCAAATCAAAGATATTATGCAAAAAAAAGTGATTACGATTCATTCAGATGCGACTGTTGAAGAAGCGGCTCTTTTGCTGTATAACCATCGGATTGGCGGCCTAGTCGTTGTTGATACTCAAGGTGCAGTCGTAGGTGTCATTACAGAAACAGATATCTTTAAGTGTTTTGTTGATGTAATGGGACTCGTAGAGGGAAAAACACGTCTGACGATTGATGTCACGGATAAAATTGGCATACTCAATGAGATTACGGAAATCTTTTTTCAAATGAATATTAATATTAGCAGTATGGTTACCTATACCTTACCTGACGCTAAAAAAGAAATGGTCATTCGGGCTGATATCTCTGATACAAAAGAATTATCAGAACGCTTAGCTACGTTAGGGTATCCAATCAATCATATTGCACATATTAAATAAAATGATCACTATGAAATATTTACACACAAATGTCTCATATGCTAATATAATATAAATAGGAACAGGCAACCATTAAATGGTGCAGCCGGGCGACAAGCAACAGGTCAATGTAAACCTGTGGGACCTTATGGTACCTGCAGGTTTTTTTTATGGAATCAGGGAGCAGACACTTTCTTGATTCTAAGTAAGAAGGACTAAAGCTTCTGCTGACGTCTGAAGACTTGGCAAAAGCCAAGTCTTTTCTTATTTGAATAAACGATCAATAAGTAATTATTTTGGGAGGAATATTCTTGCAGCATGTGGACAGTAAATTAAAGGAAAGTACAGCAAGGTTATCTGTTATTTCTAATTCCTTACTCGTGGTATTGAAATTAGTAGTAGGATTTTACACTGGAGCAGTGAGTATTATTTCTGAAGCGGCTCATTCTGCAGTGGATTTACTTGCAGCATTGATTGCCTTCTATGCTGTGCGAAAGGCTGATCAACCACCTGATGTTAACCATGCTTATGGTCATGGAAAAGTTGAAAATTTATCAGGAGCCATTGAAGCCGTCCTTATTATCGTAGCGGCTATATGGATTGTTTATGAAGCTGTAGATAAGCTGCACAATACTCATATGCCGGAATTCCTGGAATATGGTATTTTTATTATGCTGATTTCCATTGTAGCTAATTATTGGGTTTCTCGTAGATTGTATAAAGTTGCGTTACAAACCGGATCTCATGCTTTAGAAGCAGATGCCTTACATTTGCAAGCTGATATTTGGACATCTGCTGGCGTTTTAATCGGCTTGATCATTATCAAGATTACAAACGTTCCTTGGTTAGATCCGATGATTGCTATTTTAGTAGCAGGTGTGGTTTTTAAAGCTGGCTATGGCATGACGAAAAAAAGCCTGTATGAATTGACGGATATTAGTCTTCCTCTTGACGAAGAACAGATTATTATTGATGTAATTAAGAGTCATACTGAAGTTATTTCCTTTCATCAACTCCGTACACGCCGTTCAGGCAGTCGACGCTTAATTGATATGCATCTTATTTTATACAAAGATATGCATTTAAATAAAGCTCATATCGTATGTGATCAAATTGAAGCAGAAATTAAAGATAAACTAGAGTATTGTGATGTGGTGATCCACCTTGAGCCCTGTGATCATCATAAAGAAGAGTGTGCTTGTCCGTTTGAAGAATAAAAGATAAGCAGGAAGAAAATTTCCTGCTTATCTTTTTTTTGATTTAGTGGGAGGAGCATCATAGCTATCTCGAAGGTGCTTGCGGCGTACACGACTTTCAATAGGTAATTCCTTATCTCTATTAGATGTTATTTGGGATTGTATATTCGTAAGTAATGCTGTTTCGACTTCCTGAATATCTGAATCGAATGGTTCTTTGGTTTTTTGGGGAGATGGTTTATTTTTGGGGCATACTACGACGGACTGCTTTGGTAGACATGCACATTGGCGATGGCATGTTTCGAAGAGGCGGCGAAGGGCCTCCATTTCGACTACTTGTTCAGCGGTCTGGTGTGGTATATCGGTTGCTGTGATCGGGTTTGCAAGTAAACGGAATAAATCGACGGGAGCGCAAGAAACTTTTAAAAAATCGCTGCTGAACTCGAGTTTATAACATAATAATTCTAAAAAGATGTCAATTACAGTTCCTGCATTATCAGCGCGCCGAACAGCACGTTCAAAAACATCAGGACAAATTTCAGGTGTGCGATGGATTTCTTCTGATGCACCGACGAGTAGGCGATACGATGCTACGAGGGAAGATAAATTTGGAATGACTGCATTGATATCTGCAAGTATGAGATCAATAATAGGTTGAGGATTTTGGGTGGTATCTGAAGTTATAGCCATAATGATCGCCTCACTTTAGCGTGTTGCATCATTATATGCGAGGAGTATATTCAGTGTTAAAAAACCTTAAAAAAGGATTTTGCCTGAAAAAGTATAATATATAACGCATTAAAGAATGTACATTATATTTCAATGTGGAAAGGAGGCAAGGAGTATGGCTGATGTGAATAAAATAAAATTAACGCAATTTACTAAAAGTGGCGGTTGAGCTGCTAAAATAGGGCCGGGGGCCTTGACACACGTGTTGTGTCAGCTTAAAAAATCAAATGATCCTTGTCTCTTAGTTGGGATTGAAACCGCTGATGATGCTGGTGTGTACAAAATTAATGAAACAACAGCTCTCATTCAAACCTTAGATTTTTTTACACCGATTGTTGATGACCCCTATCTGTTCGGACAAATTGCAGCAGCGAATAGTTTAAGTGATGTATATGCCATGGGGGGGAAACCTCTCACTGTCATGAATATTGTGGCATTTCCTATCGGATGTTTGCCAGCAGAAGTTCTGGGAGACATTTTGGCTGGAGGGCAAGATAAAATCATGGAAGCTGGTGCCGTTCTTGTAGGCGGACATACAATTGAAGACAAAGAACCCAAATATGGTCTGAGCGTAACTGGGACTGTCCATCCCGATCACATTTGGACCAATGCTGGTGCGAAACCAGGTGATCAACTCATATTAACAAAAGGTATTGGTACAGGAGTGCTAACCACCGCAGCTAGAGCTGAAATGTTTCCTAGTGGAGTAGAGGGGGCGATTCAAAGTATGGCAACTTTAAATCGCACTGCAGCTGAGATTGCTGCAAAATATACAGTGCATGCTTGTACTGATATTACAGGTTTTGGATTACTAGGGCATGCATACGAAATGGCTGCAGGTAGCGGTGTCGTTATGAAATTACAATCAACAGCGATTCCCTTATTGCCTGATGCAGCTGAAGCTGCCAATATGGGATTTGTGCCGAGCGGGGCTTATGCCAATCGAGACTATTTGAAAACAATTATAATAGCGTCCCATGTGCCAGTTCATATTCAGGATTTATGTTTTGATCCTCAGACATCAGGAGGATTGTTACTAAGTGTACCTTTTAATGTGGCTGATCTACTGTTAAGAGATTTACACAAGGCTGGTATTGTTGGGGCTGCGATTATTGGTGAAGTTACACAAGAGGGGAGAGGCGAAATATATGTCGATTAATATTGATGCTCGAGGGCTTGCTTGCCCGCAGCCCGTCATTGCGACTAAGAAAGCCCTAGAAGGCATCACTGATGGAGTCGTGACCATCCTAGTGGATAATATGGTTTCAAAAGAAAATGTTGTAAAATTTTCAACTGCTCATGGATGTGGTGTGAGCGTTATTAATCAAGATGGAAATTTTTTGGTAAAGATCAGCAAGGGAGCACCTATGCCTGAACAGGCAGTGATTTCTGAGCCTGTAGCCGGTGGTCATACTGTTTATGTCATGACTCAAGATACCTTAGGGAAAGGTAAGGATGAACTAGGGGCCGTTTTGATGAAAGGATTCATTTATACACTGCTTGAGATCAAACCACTGCCTAAGGCGATTTTATTTATGAATGGGGGAATTCTGTTGACGATTGCAGATTCACCTGTAATAGAAAATTTAAAAAAATTAGAACAGGCTGGGATAGAAATCTTATCTTGCGGTACGTGCCTTGATTATTTTGCAGTCAAGGATAAATTGGCAGTTGGCGGCATAACAAATATGTATACGATTGTCGAAATGATGTCGGCAGCAAGTAAAGTGATTACATTATAAGGCATATGATGATGTATATTACTTATGATCGTTTACTTTCGTTTGCCTCAGTACACCATGCCATCCGTGCTGAAAAAATATTATTGGAAATCGGTATTACCGTTATTGCCTTGCCGACACCTAGGGAAATCGATATTAGTTGCGGTCAATGTCTACTTTTTACAGCGATTGATCAAGAACGAGTTGTGGATATATTAAATGAAAAAGCGGCAAAATGGAGCCGGTTATTTAAAAGAGATATTCAAAATAGAGTCTATGAAGAGATTGAAAGTCGGTGATGTATGCCAATGTTGCTTACCCCAGAAACTTTACTATTCGTTGGTAATAGAATCATTCGTATTGTCGGTATTTTACTCGGGGCGATGCTCACTCTCAGGCTCTTTACTTTGATTGTAAATCAGGTATTTATCCCTAATGTTGTGGGCAAGGCTTTAAAATTTGATGAAAAACGTGCTCGCACCTTAAGTAGTTTAGTGCAGAGCATTGTGCGGTACATGATTTATTTTGTTGCCATTGTTATGGTATTGCAAGAATTTAAGATTGATACAACATCTATTGTAGCTGGAGCTGGAATCGTAGGTTTAGCCCTGGGGGTGGGGGCACAAAGTTTAATTAAAGACTTTATCACAGGCTTTTTCATTGTCCTTGAAAATCAGTTTGCTGTTGGTGATTACATTGTAAGTGGTGATATGGGGGGGACGGTGGAAGAGATTGGTCTTCGTGTGACCAAACTGCGGGATTTTAATGGAGTCTTACATATCATTCCTCACGGCGCTATTGTACGAGTGAGTAATCATACAAGGGGGCATATGCAGGCAACTGTGAATGTACCAGTAGCCTATGGGGCTGATATTGGTAAAGTACTCACATTACTTGAAGAAGCTTGCGAACATGTGAGTAAGAATTTGGCCGAGGTGATGATTGAAGGGCCTAAAGTAGTTGGGGTCGTTGATTGGCGATCTCAGGAACTGGTTATTCGGATGGTCGCTAAAACTGTCCCTTTAGAACAAGTAAAAGTTGAAACAGCTCTTCGTCATCAAATTAAACTATTATTTGATGAGGCTAATATTTCACCACCCAATATACAGATTATAAAATGAGTAAATGAGGGATAGTTAACATGATGGTGCGCTATGAAATTGGTGACATTGTAAAAATGAAAAAAACTCATCCTTGCGGTTCAGACCAATGGGAAATTACTCGAACAGGTATTGATTTCAAAATGAAGTGCATGGGATGCGGACATCACGTCATGATCCCAAGACCCAAATTTGAAAAAGCTGTCAAAGAAATTTTACAGCACAAAGAATCAGAATCATAGAAAACACAATAACTGTGAAACAGCTTATTCTTAGGTTGAAAATTCGTGGCGAATACTCTACAATAAGAAAAGCTATAAGTAGAATTTGCAAGTAAGGTGGAATAGATGAATGAGTACAAATTTAGAAGTGGGTATCGTTGGTTTACCAAATGTAGGTAAAAGTACATTGTTTAATGCCATTACCAAAGCTGGTGCAGAAGCGGCTAATTATCCTTTTTGCACAATTGAACCTAATGTGGGAGTTGTAGATGTACCGGATGAACGTTTACCTCACTTAGTAGAGATGTACAAAACAAAACGTTGTATACCAACAGCGATGCGTTTTGTCGATATTGCTGGTCTCGTTAAAGGTGCTTCCAAAGGCGAAGGCTTGGGCAATAAATTTTTGGCGCATATTCGCCAAGTTGATGCAGTGGCTCAAGTTGTACGTTGCTTTGTTGATGAGAATGTGACTCATGTTGAGGGAGGGCTAGATCCTCTACGAGATATTGAAATTATTAATACTGAATTATGTTTAGCAGATTTGGATACTCTTGAGAAACGTATGGAGAGAGTGCAAAAACTTGTAAAAACTGGTGATAAAAAAGCGCCAGCAGAAATGGCAGTACTTACTAGCATAAAAAAAATGTTAGAGCAAGCACTGCCAGCTCGTCGTGTGGAGATGACTGACGATGAGGCATTACTCATCAGTGATCTTAATTTAATGACCTTAAAACCAGTCCTTTTTATTGCTAATGTAAGTGAAGATGAAGTGGCTCAAGCTGATGATAATGAGTATGTTAAAATTGTACAGAAATACGCAGCAGAAGAGGGCGCTGAGGTTGTTACGATCTCTGCTAGAGTGGAAGCAGAGATTGCTGAACTGTCCAGTGAAGATGCTAAGGAATTTTTAGCGGAACTTGGTTTAGCTGAATCAGGCCTGGATAAACTGATTAAAGCATCCTATAAACTTTTGGGACTTATCACTTATTTAACAGCAGGTGTACAGGAAGTCCGTGCATGGACCATCAAAAAAGGTACTAAAGCTCCGCAAGCAGGGGGAAAGATTCACTCTGATATTGAAAGAGGCTTTATTCGTGCCGAGATTGTTTCTTATGATGATTTAGTCTCTACAGGCAGTGCTAATGCAGCAAGGGAAAAAGGATTAGTTCGCCTAGAAGGTAAAGACTATGTTATGCAGGATGGGGATGTAACTCATTTTAGATTTAACGTTTAAAAAATCACTAAAAAAGGATAAAATGCAATTAATTCTCTTGCATTTTACCCTACCTTAGTGATATAATACATCAGTCTAGGGAAGCCTAGCGAGGTTTGAAAGATAATTTCAAAACCTTCCCTGCTCCCATAAGGGAGCCATTAGTCCAAAGGAGGAGGTGTTTTAATGAGAAAGTACGAAATAATGTTTATTGTTAAGCCGTTAGATGAAGAGGGTACAAATGCAGTTATTACCAAGTTTGAAAACCTAATTAACAACAACGGTGGACAAGTTGAGAAGATTGATCGTTGGGGTAAAAAACGTTTAGCTTATTTAGTAAACGACTTCGCTGAAGGTTTTTACTGCTTAGTAAACTTCACTGCAGTTCCAGCTACAATTCTTGAGCTTGATCGCATAATGAAGATTACTGAAGATATCTTGAAATTCATGATTATTAGAATTGACGAATAGATAAATAAGCCAGGGAGGATAACGCCATGAATAAGGTTATATTAGTCGGTCGCTTAACGCGAGATCCAGAAGTTCGCTATACACAAACGGGTAAAGCAGTCGCTTCATTCAGTATAGCGGTCAATACTGGATTTGGTGATAATAAGCGTGCTGATTTTGTTCCAATTGTGGTATGGGATAAACTGGCGGAAATTTGCGGAAATAATCTTACCAAAGGTCGTAATGTACTCGTTGAAGGACGCTTACAAATTAGTGAGTATGAAAAAGATGGACAGAAACGACGTACAACTGAAGTAGTCGCCCAAAACGTCGAGTTTTTGGAGTCTAAGCAAGCTGTTAGTGGCAACACTAACGCTGCTAGTACTAGTACAAGTCCTGCCAAATCCGGATATGATGTCAGCTCCTTTGGGACAGAGGTCTTCCCTGAAGAAGAAATTCCATTTTAAAAGGAGGTTTTTTCGGTGAAACGTGAAAGAGGAAGAAAGCCTAAAAAGAAAATTTGTAGTTTCTGCGTTGATAAAGTAGAAACTATCGATTATAAAGAACTTACAAAAATTCGTCGTTACACGACTGAACGTGGCAAGATCTTGCCTCGTCGTATTTCTGGTAACTGCGCAAAACATCAGCGTAGAGTCACTTTGGCAATCAAACGTGCACGTATTGTTGCATTATTGCCATTTACAGCAGAATAAACAGAAAAAAGAGAGGTTATATAACCTCTCTTTTTATTTTTATCCTGCAGGAAACCGACCCTTGATTTGCGAATACTATGTAAGTAGTGCAATTTAAGGAGGTGCCTGTTGTGTTTTCTAATGAATCAGACATTTTGCGTAAAATGCGTTTAATAGAGTGGCTTAAAGCTGAACTCATTACTCAGGTTGGTTACTTATATCAGGCTATGGCAAAAAACAGCGAGCAGGCGATTCGTGAAGGTTTAGCAGGCCTTATTGTTGCATGTTATATTTTAGCAAGGCGTCTAGGTATTAGTTTTGATTCGTTAGATCAGGATGTATTGAAAAAAGTTGAACAAAATATAAAAAGTGAGCATGAAGTGGAGAAATGGTTTGGTGACTTTAGTGAATACCAGAATTATCTCCGCCCAAAGAGGTGAAGCGATGAGACAGACAAAAGTACGTTCCATGGTTGAAGGCGGCCTTTTAGCAGGGATTGCCATCATATTTGCCATTATTAGTGCTTATTTACCAGTGGTTGGACCGTTTGTGAATTTACTCTGGCCTGTACCGATTATTTTACTTGGTGTACGACATGGCTATAAATGGAGTATTATGGCAACTGTGGTAGCTGGGGTCATCATTGCCATGTTATTGCATCCTCTGCAAGCTGTTAGCGTAGTCGTTGGTTTTGGTTTAATTGGTATTGTCCTTGGCTATGCCTTTCGTATGGAATTTAGCCCAGGGAAAACCATGTTGTGGGGAACTCTTGCATCTCTTATCTCTAAAGCTGCATTGCTCGGTATTGGAGCGGCGATGACGGGAATTAATCCCTTTGCCATGCAAAGTGATGTTATGGCGCAAGCAATGGAGCAAGGTGTAGAAGTTTATCGGAACTTTGGTATTGCAGAGCAAGAATTAGCTAAAATGAAAGAAAGTATGGAGACAATGCTTGATCTTGTGAAAGTGATACTGCCAGCAGGATTTATTATGGCATCAGTCGTTGATACTTTTTTAAATTATGCAATTGCAAAAACTGTATTAAAAAAATTAGGACATACGATGCCAGATTTTCCGCCCTTCAAAAATTGGACTTTACCCGATTATATCGTTTACTTTTTTGCCCTTGCATTGGTTATGATTTATTGGGGGAAAAGCCGAGAAATTGATCTCCTTTATACAATTGGGATGAATATACAAGTATTGACGAGTACGCTCCTATTGGTACAGGGATTGTCTTTATTTTACTATGTTGTCGATAAATACAATTTGTCAAGAATGGTTAGGGGTATTATACTATTCTTGATATTAACAAATGGTTTGTTTTCGCAAATTTTGATTTTTGCTGGTGCGATTGACTCTATTATTGATTATCGACACTTACGTTCGCCACGCAAGAGTGGATAATACTTTGTTTTTTAAGAGCCTACAAGGAGGGGTAATTTATGCCGCATGGTCCATCCTTTTGGTTTGATACACGTATTTACCTTGCTGTAGCGGCAGCTTTATTAGTGATTATTGTCTTTTATAACCCTTATGTAGCCATATTAGGGGCTATTTTATTAGTCGCACTTTACTCATATGGACACGAACGTCACATCCAGCAACAGAGGGCTCTTAGTCGATATTTATATAGTATGACCCACAATATTGAACAAGGATCCTCTCATGCTCTAAAAAATTTACCACTCGTGATGATTATTGTTGATCGTAAAGGGCGTCTATATTGGTATAATGATGTACTGACAGAGTGGTTTGATGATGAAATAAAAGTAGGTCATTCGATATTTTTATTGTGTCCTTCTTTGCCTTTAGAAAAAAACTGGGGAAAATCTGGCCAAGAAATATTTAGTGAGAATGATAAATATTATGAAATCATCTATAAACCCGTAGAATATGCCGATGATGAAATGGAATTGATGATTTTTTATATTAGTGACATTACCACTTGTGAAAAAATAAAACTTCGATCTCTGGATGCTGTACCTGTTATGGTTTATATTCAAATTGATAATTATAATGATGTATTGCAGGGATTAAGCGAAAATCAACGAACATCAGTCTTAGGTGAAGTCAATAAACTTCTTGCTGCCTGGGTAACAGAAAATGAAGCTGTGCTTAAAAAATACGCTGACGATATGTATCTTGCCGTATTTAATCGTCAACAATTGAATAAGTGTTTGCAAGAAAAGTTTGATATTCTCGACAAAGTACGTGCCATTCATGCCGGAAATAAAATTCCTGTGACACTCAGTATGGGAGTGGCGGCCGATGAAACTTCAGTTGCTATGCTAGGAGAAAAAGCTCAAGCTGGTCTTGATTTGGCATTAGGACGTGGTGGTGATCAAGTTGCAGTGCACATCAATGGGAAAATGCAGTTTTATGGTGGCAAAGCCAAAGCTGTAGAAAAAAATACGCGTGTAAAAGCACGAATTGTTGCGCAAGCTCTGCGGGAAATCATTAGTGATGCCGATTTGGTATTAGTGATGGGGCATGGTAATGAGGATTTTGATAGTTTAGGAGCAGCCATTGGTGTGGCCATTATGGCGCGTCATTTAGGAAAACAGACTCGCATCGTTGTCAGCCATCCTAGTATCTCTTTGAGTAAATTGAAAGAAATATTTGGCGATAATGAAGAATATAAAGATTTGTTTATTTCACAAGCGAGTGCTATGGCAATGCTCAGTCAGCGAACCTTACTGTTTGTAGTCGATGTTCATCATCCAGATATTACTGCTGCTCCTGAGTTACTCAGCAAGATTGATCGTGTTGTGGTGATTGATCATCATCGCCGTTCAGAAACTTTTATTGCTAATCCACTACTGGTATATCTTGAACCATCGGCTTCATCTACATGTGAACTGGTCACAGAGTTATTAATGTATTTTGATGATTATTTAAACTTTAATAAACTCGATGCAACAGCATTGTATGCAGGGATTGTTGTTGATACCAAGCAATTTTCAGTACAAAGCGGAGTACGTACTTTTGATGCGGCAGCCTACTTGAGACGGGCTGGGGCTGATCCCAAATTAGTACGCCAAATGTTTCGTTTGGATTTTGAAACAATAAAAGCGCGAGCTGAAATTTTAAATCAGGCTGAAATGCTTCCAGGTGGCGCAGTCGTAGCTGATTGTCCACGTAATATTCGGAATGCACAAATTGTAGCCTCGCAAGTAGCGGATATGCTTCTTAATGTTGAAGGCGTCAATGTAAGTTTTGTATTATTTACCATGGAAGAAGGCGGCGTTGGCATTAGCGCTCGCTCCAATGGCGACGTGAATGTCCATGTCATCATGGAAGAACTTGGTGGCGGTGGACATCAAACTGTAGCTGGTGCTCAATTGAGAAAATCAAGCATAGAAGAAGTAAAGCGCCAAATTATTCAACTGAGCGCTAAATATATAGAGGAGAGTGGAGAAAATGAAAGTAATTCTACAACAAGAAGTTAAAAAACTTGGTAAAAAAGGTGATATTATAGAGGTCTCAGAGGGGTATGCGCGCAATTATCTGCTCTTACAGAAATTAGCCATTCCAGCGACTGCCTCAAATGTAAATAACGCCAGCCAACAAAAAGCATCAGAGGAACGTAAAGTACAGCGTGCAATTGATGAAGCTAATTTCTTGGCAGCTCAAATGTCAAAAGTAGAGGTAACAGTAAGTGTTAAAATCGGTGAAGGTGGCAAGCTATTTGGTTCAGTTACCTCCAAAGATATTGCTGATGCACTACTTAGTCAACATAAAATTGAGCTTGATAAACGTAAAATTGACTTAAAAGATGCCATTAAAGCTGTAGGTACATACCCTGTAGCAATTAAGTTGTATCCAGAAATCAGTGCAAAGATACAAGTACACATTATTGCTAAACAGTAAAGAGGTATGGTTTTCCCCACCCTTTTCCTCATGATAGAGGAAATTAGAAAGGATTAGTGCTATGAAAGACTTTTTTAAAAAATTTAGACCTAATCGATCACTGCCTTTGACTGTAGCAGCAGATGAGCAACTCAAGCGCCAAGTTACGGCTTTGTATGAACTCTATTCAGGGATTTTTGGGTCGGATAAAGTCGTATTAAAAGCTGGTAAACTCGATGCGTTAGCATTAATGAGTTCAGATAAATTACCAGAAAGAGTATTGGCTTTACAAAAGTTGGTATTTGAAGATCCAACAATTGAGCAACTCCCTCCCGTTCATAAGATACCAGAATTATTGGCTCAAATT
The DNA here is from genome assembly GCF_042610375.1 of Pelosinus sp. sgz500959. Taxonomy (NCBI): domain Bacteria; kingdom Bacillati; phylum Bacillota; class Negativicutes; order Selenomonadales; family Sporomusaceae; genus Pelosinus; species Pelosinus sp. sgz500959. The sequence continues at coordinate 209,641 of NZ_JBGJZL010000009.1, read as the reverse complement.
GAAGAAGAAGTAGCAGACTTAATGGCTCGACAGACATTAGAAGACCGGTTAGAAAAGAAAATAAATGAAAAAATGGAAGAACGTCACCTGGAATATGTCCGGGAAATAAAAATGCAAGTACTCAAAGAACAAGAAAATAATGTTGAGAATCCTCAAACTCTGAAAAAGTATGCGATGTTAGAAGTATTAGAACAAAAAAAACTAACAACATCAGCGATGGAACTTACGCGTCCAGCACTGCTATCAGAGATTGTTGGGCAAGAAAGGGCTGTTGAAGCTCTCAGCGCAAAGCTTGCTTCACCTTATCCACAACATCTTATTTTATACGGCCCGCCAGGAGTTGGTAAAACAACAGCTGCCCGCCTTGTCCTTGAAGCTGCCAAAAAACTTAAATTTACTCCTTTTGCGGGTGATGCTCCTTTCGTTGAAGTGGATGGAACAACTCTGCGTTGGGATTCCAGAGGAATGACTAACCCTTTATTAGGGTCCGTTCATGATCCTATTTACCAAGGGGCTAGAAGAGATTTAGCAGAGACTGGTGTTCCTGAGCCTAAGACCGGTTTGGCAACAGATGCCCATGGTGGTATTTTGTTCATTGATGAAATTGGCGAAATGGATGCAATGCTACAAAATAAATTGCTTAAAGTCTTAGAAGATAAACGAGTCTCATTTGACTCAGCCTATTATGATCCTTCTGATCCTAATGTTCCCAAATATATTAAAAAGTTATTTGAAGATGGTGCTCCAGCAGATTTTATTTTGATTGGAGCAACCACGCGTGATGCTTCTGATATTAATCCGGCGATTCGATCGCGTTCCGCTGAAATTTATTTTGAACCATTAACGCCAAAACATATTGAAGAAATCGTATCGAATGCAGCTCTTAAGTTAAAGGTAACACTAGAGCCTGATGTGGCATCCCTTATTAGTGAGTATACGATTGAAGGACGTAAAGCCATTAATATTTTATCGGATGCATTTGGGTTAGCCTTGTATCGTGCTGGAGATATTGATCAAGTTGTTATCAACTGTGAAGATATTTATAAAGTAGTTCAGGTGAGTCGCTTGAGTCCTTATGTGAGTCGTAAAGGCACTGAAACTGGAGAAGTCGGCAAAGTATTTGGACTTGGGGTATCTGGGTATCTTGGTTCAGTACTAGAAATCGAAGCAGTTGCTTTCCCTGCTTCTGAGAAAGGCAAGGGACGAATACGTTTTAATGATACAGCAGGTAGTATGGCTAAAGACTCTGTCTTTAATGCTGCCGCTGTAGTGAGAAAAACCACTGGTGAAGATTTGGGAAATTATGATCTTCATATTAATATTATTGGTGGAGGTCGCATTGATGGACCGTCAGCAGGCACTGCGATTGTGATTGCTATTATCTCGGCAATTACTCAAAAGCCTATTTGGCAGGATATCGCAATCACAGGTGAAATTTCCATCCAAGGTAAGGTCAAAGCTGTCGGCGGTGTATTCGAAAAAGCCTATGGTGCCAAACAGGCTGGCATGACTCGAATGATTATTCCTAAAGAAAATGAGAAAGATATTCCACATGGACACTTAGGTTTAACGATTATTCCTGTTGAAAATGTCGAAGAAGCCATCGAAATTTTATTGAATGATACTAAACAGAAAAGCGCATAGGAATCGGGGTGAGATAAGCTTTTGTTAGATAGAATACCACCACAAAATATTGAAGCTGAACAAGCAGTACTTGGAGCGATGCTCATTGAGCGAGAAGCTATTTCTAAGGTTGCTGAATTTTTGCGACCTGAAGATTGTTATCGTGAGGCTCATAGGCTGATCTATAATGCCATGCTCGAACTATTCAATAAAAATGATGCAGTCGATATGGTTACCGTTATTGAGTTTTTGCGTAAAATCGACAAGTTAGAAACTGCAGGCGGTATTTCTTATATCACATCATTGACGAATAGTGTTCCAACTGCTGCCAATGTACTGTATCATGCGAAAATAGTAGAAGAAAAAGCACTACTCCGCCAACTTATTAATGCGGCTACTAATATTGCTAGTATGGGGTATGAAGGTAGCGAGGAAGTCGCTGGTATTTTAGATACTGCAGAAAAAACCATATTAGCCGTATCAAGTCGCAAATCAGGGAAAGATTTTACGCCGATAAAAAGTATTATCTTTGATGCATTCAATAAAATTGAGCAGTTGTATGCTTCGAAAGGGAGCATTACTGGACTCTCGACAGGATTTAAAGATTTAGATCGATTGACATCAGGTTTACAGCCATCTGACCTTATCCTGATTGCAGCGAGACCAAGTATGGGAAAGACAGCCTTTGTACTCAATATTGCTCAACATATTGGTATCAAGGAAAAGAAAGCCGTGGCTTTCTTTAGTCTGGAAATGTCAAAAGAGCAACTTGTTCAACGTATGTTGTGCGCAGAGTCGACTATTGATTCTCAGAGGCTGCGTATTGGTGAACTTGAAGCTAATGATTGGACAAAACTAGTTAGTGGAGCAGATAGACTATCTGCAGCGCCTATTTTTATTGATGATACATCAGGTATTACGGTTATGGAAATGCGCTCTAAAGCTAGAAGACTCAAAATTGAGTACGATTTGCAATTGATCATTATTGATTATTTGCAACTCATGCAGGGGAGCAGTAAAGGCAAGGGGAGCGAAAATCGTCAACAAGAAATTTCTGAAATATCTCGATCTCTAAAAGGACTCGCTCGGGAAATTGGCGTACCAGTCATTGCCTTGTCCCAGCTTAGCCGTAGTGTAGAATCGCGGCAGGTCAAAAAACCTATGCTTAGCGATCTTCGAGAATCAGGTTCTCTTGAGCAAGATGCTGATATTGTAGCGTTCTTATATCGGGATGATTATTATAATCCTGATAGTGAACAAAAAAATATTACAGAAGTCATCATTGCGAAACATCGTAATGGTCCCGTCGATACGGTTCAATTATTTTTCCATAAACAATTTACTAAGTTTAGTGATTTATCAAAGTTACCAGAATAGAGGCCAGTACTGACTAACGCCTCTTTTCTGGCGGAATCGGAAAGCATATCACTTTCTCGATTTCAAGTAAGAATGACTAAGGCTTATGCCTGCGTCTGAGGACTTGGCACAAGCCAAGTCTTTTCTTACGTAATCAGAAAGTATAACACTTTCTCGATATCAGAAGGGGCGAAGTATTTTTTGATTATCAGCTAACGAAGTGTACCGTTCATATAAAGTAGGTATACAGTGGATAAGATAAGATCTAATGAATAAAATCCGAACAATACATAAATATAGGACGAGAACATTCGAAATGAAATTGACACTATAAGAGTAAAATGCTATGATGTTAAGGGGAAATTGTAAAGTTATTAACATTTTTAAATATAAGAATGTTATTTGGATTTCTTTTTTTCATATTGGATAAAATATGTATAAATAAAATTTGCAAACAACTTATCAACAGAGTTATCCACAAAGTGTGCATAAGTTATTCTGATATGTTAATACCATTATGGATAAAATTAGGTTGTTAAAAGTAAGAATAAAATATAAAAGAGACTGAAGTCTTGTATTAGGTAATAATATAATGTTCGGTCTCCTATAAGAATGGGAAGGGTGAAGTTTATGTCAGCAATCGTAGTTATGGGTACACAATGGGGCGATGAAGGTAAAGGTAAGATTGTCGATTATTTAGCAGAACAGGCCGATGTTGTTGCTCGTTATCAAGGAGGCAATAATGCAGGGCACACTGTTGTTGTAGCTGGTAAAGAATTTAAACTCCATTTGTTACCGTCAGGGATTTTATATAAAGGAAAAACTTGCGTTGTTGGTAACGGTGTGGTAATTGATCCAGCTGTAATGATCAAAGAAATTAAAGGCATGCAAGAAAAAGGTTTTGAGACTGTAGGATTAAAAATTTCCAATCGTGCTCATGTGATTATGCCTTATCATCGTTTACTTGATGAAGTCGAAGAAGAATATCGTGGAGATCATAAAATCGGTACAACGAAACGTGGTATTGGTCCATGTTATATGGATAAAAACTCTCGGTGCGGTATTCGTATGGTTGACCTTATGGATGCTGAGGAGTTTGCAGAAAAACTCAAACGTAATCTAGATGCAAAAAATCATTTATTTAAGGCTGTTTATGGTGTTGAAGGCTTTGACTATGAAACAGTCAAAAATGAATATTTAGGTTATGCTGAAGAATTACGCTCTTATGTTGTTGATACATCAGCAACCTTAAATCAAGCCCTCAAACAAGGTAAAAAAGTCTTGTTTGAAGGAGCGCAAGCTACTATGCTTGATCTGGATCATGGTACTTATCCTTATGTTACTTCTTCTAATCCTATCGCTGGTGGTGTAGGTGTAGGAGCAGGTATTGGACCGACTAAGATCAATAATGTAGTTGGTGTAGTCAAAGCTTACACAACTCGTGTTGGTGAAGGACCTTTCCCAACAGAATTATTTGATGAAATGGGTGACCATATCAGAGAAGCTGGTCATGAGTATGGTACAACAACTGGTCGGCCGCGTCGTTGTGGATGGCTTGATGCTTGTGTAGTTCGCTATGCTGTTGATTTAAGTGGTATTGATTATATGGCAATTACGCGTTTAGATATTTTGGATGCTGTAAAAACATTGAAAATATGCGTTGCCTATAAATATAAAGGTGAAATCATTAATGAATTCCCTGCAAGTTTGAAAACTTTAGCAGCTGTTGAGCCTGTTTATGAAGAATTCACAGGTTGGGAAACTGATACGACTGGTGTACGTCTCTATGAAGATTTACCTCTGAATGCTCGTCTTTATTTAGAGCGATTAAGTGAAGTTGCAGGCACTAAACTTGGTATTGTATCAGTAGGACCTGGTCGTGACCAAACAATTATTTTAGCAGATATGTTTAAATAAGAATCATAATTGATAGAATAGATGTAGGTGAAAACAATGGCAAAATTATTATTAAAAGAGATTGTTGATTGTTTTGCTCTTGAAGTACTAAATGCGGATACTAACCTAGATAGTTTAGTAGGAGTATCTGATATTAACCGGCCAGGACTTGTCTTGGCCGGTTATCTCCAGTACTTTGATGGAGAGCGTATTCAGGTCATTGGCAGGACTGAAATATCTTTTCTAGAATCTCTTGAAAAAGAGTTAGCTAATGAACGGTGGCAGGCTCTAATCAATCTTACATTTCCATGTTTAATCATAACTCGTAATATGGAATTACCTGATGAGTGGATCAAAATTGCAACTGAACGGCAGTTGCCAATTTTGAGAACACATTTACCTACGACTCGCTTTATGGCACAACTGACCGATTATCTTGAACAAAAATTAGCACCGAGTGTGACGATCCATGCTGTACTTGTTGATGTCCATGGGATTGGTACACTGATTATTGGTGAGAGCGGTGTTGGTAAAAGTGAATCAGCTTTAGAACTCATAAGACGTGGTCATCGTTTAGTGGCTGATGATGCTGTTGACGTGATTCGGAGCGGGGAAGATATCCTTATTGGTAGTGCGCCTGAAGTCTTACGCCATGTGATGGAAGTTCGAGGGCTTGGCATCTTAAATATTAAAGCTTTATTTGGAATTGGAGCCATACGGCCACGACAAAAAATTCAGCTGGTTATTCGCCTAGAAGAGTGGAAACAAGATCGATATTATGATCGTTTGGGGATTGACGAAGAGCAACATGAAATTTTAGGTGTAGGGTTACCTTGTAAGACGATCCCTGTTCGGCCAGGTCGTAATCTTTCAAACATCATCGAAGTAGCTGCCATGAATTATAGGTTAAAGAATCTTGGTTATGATGCAGCAGAACAATTTATTGAAAAACAAAGAAAGTATTGTTTAACTGATCATCAAGATTAATAAAAAATGCAAAAAAACATGAAAAATAGCGAAAAAGATGTTGACAAGAAGGATGGATTACTATATAATCATATCTTGTGAGAACGTTGCGATCCACTAGCTCAGTTGGTAGAGCACCTGACTTTTAATCAGGGTGTCGATGGTTCGAGCCCATCGTGGGTCACCATTTCTGGCCCGTTGGTCAAGCGGTCAAGACACCGCCCTTTCACGGCGATAACGGGGGTTCGATTCCCCCACGGGTCACCAAATTACGGGGGATTAGCTCAGCTGGGAGAGCGCCTGCCTTACAAGCAGGATGTCGGCGGTTCGATCCCGTCATCCCCCACCATTTCTTAACGTATCTCCATTTTGCGGCCCAGTAGTTTAGCGGTTAGAATGCCGCCCTGTCACGGCGGAGGTCGTCGGTTCAAATCCGATCTGGGTCGCCATTATCATTATTATGCCTCGGTAGCTCAGTCGGTAGAGCAGAGGACTGAAAATCCTCGTGTCGGCAGTTCGATTCTGCCCTGAGGCACCATCTCCGGTTCACTAGCTCAGTTGGTAGAGCACCTGACTTTTAATCAGGGTGTCCCGCGTTCGAGCCGCGGGTGAGCCACCATTTTCTGGCCCGTTGGTCAAGCGGTCAAGACACCGCCCTTTCACGGCGATAACGGGGGTTCGATTCCCCCACGGGTCACCAAATTACGGGGGATTAGCTCAGCTGGGAGAGCGCCTGCCTTACAAGCAGGATGTCGGCGGTTCGATCCCGTCATCCCCCACCATTTCTTAACGTATCTCCATTTTGCGGCCCAGTAGTTTAGCGGTTAGAATGCCGCCCTGTCACGGCGGAGGTCGTCGGTTCAAATCCGATCTGGGTCGCCATTATCATTATTATGCCTCGGTAGCTCAGTCGGTAGAGCAGAGGACTGAAAATCCTCGTGTCGGCAGTTCGATTCTGCCCTGAGGCACCATCTCCGGTTCACTAGCTCAGTTGGTAGAGCACCTGACTTTTAATCAGGGTGTCCCGCGTTCGAGCCGCGGGTGAGCCACCATTTTCTGGCCCGTTGGTCAAGCGGTCAAGACACCGCCCTTTCACGGCGATAACGGGGGTTCGATTCCCCCACGGGTCACCAAATTACGGGGGATTAGCTCAGCTGGGAGAGCGCCTGCCTTACAAGCAGGATGTCGGCGGTTCGATCCCGTCATCCCCCACCATCGTAATAATTAACCTCATGCTTACATAAGCATGAGGTTTTTTGATATATTAAAAAATATGTCAGAATAAGCAGGAATTTGTCAAAATAAAACGAATTTACAATATAAGGATTCATAAGGAGGAGATCTTTTTTTTTGAGGAAAAATCAAAAAAGACGAAGGTATTTGTAGGATGATCTAGAATAATAGAGTATAAACATGAATTTTTAGACTTATCTAAAAATGGAGGGGAAATATGAATAAGAAACGCTTTTCTATTATTATGCAGCTTTCCAGTATATTCATTATAGTCATCGGTCTTTTATTATCAGTTTTAGGATATGTGATTTATCATTTTAAGAATAGTGGAGAGGCAACTGGAACGTTAGTCACGCACACTGCAGTACAATTGAATACTGTAAAAAGTGCTCGTTTACAGTTTACTGAAGCTCTTTTAGATATGCGAGGTTTTCTATTTTATCCTGATGGTGCCAATATATATGAACAAGGATATCATACAAAAATTAAAAAAAGCAGTGAATTGGCCCATAAATATAATGATAACTCAACCCTGGGGGATGCTAAAAATTCTGGAGCTAAATTAGCTAAATTGGTTGATGATTATATTGTTTTAGGTGATAAAGTCATTGCTGCCAAAAAGAATAATGACCCTAATTTGAACCAATTGACAACTGAAGGACGACAACTTGTTCAGGCCATTACAGCTCAGTTTGTTGAAGTTGATGACTTGCAGCAAAAGTACATGGATGATAGAGGAATATTTCTTTCTGATAATGCAAAGAGCGAGACCAATACAGCAATCATCGTTAGCAGCGTTATTTCAGTCGCAGTTATTTTATTAGTGATTTGGTATAGCAGAAGTATAACTCGGCGTTTAAAAAATATCAGTACAGAATTGGCAGTGGTGGGAAGCCTCACACTAAACGGTGAAGATTTACATCCTCTTATGAATGATGAAATTGGCGATATGGGTACAATTATTATTAACATGAAGAAAGCCCTTAATGATATTGTTTTGCAGATTGCAGATGGTAGTCAGACGCTGACATCAGCGAGTGAGGGTCTTAGTCATTCTGTTAGTGAACAATTAAAGGCTGTAGAAACTGTTGCAGAAAGTGTAACTGCCATCGCAGCAGGTTCATCCCAAAATGCAGATAATATTAGTCATATTTCTGCGACCATTCAAGAAATATCAGCAAGTTCTGAAGAAATCAATGCGAGTACTGCCGAAGTTAATATTAGTACTCAAAATGCCGTTGCGGAAGCCGCTAAAGGCATGGATATGTTAATTGAGTCTGTGGCACAAAATGAATCCATTAGTCGATCTATGAATGAGATTACTGCTGTTACAGGAAAATTAGACCAAGGATCGGAAAAAATCAAAGGCATTGTAGATTTAATTAATAGTATTGCTGGACAAACTAATCTTCTGGCACTAAATGCAGCGATTGAGGCAGCACGTGCAGGCGAAGCTGGTCGTGGTTTTGCGGTGGTGGCAGAAGAAGTTCGCAAATTAGCCGAGCAAAGCGCTAGTGCCACACGTGATATTACACTGATCATTAATGATATGAGTGCTGAGATCAATTTTGCTGTTAAGACAGTGCAGCAGGCGAATCGTGAAGTGGATAAAGGTAAAGAAGTAACCATTGCTACACAAAAAGGTTTTGATGTTATTATGGAAAAAATGAGTCGTGTAAAAAGTGGTATTGAACACATTGCAAATGCTGTGAGCGAAACGACTCAAGGTATTCAAACAATGGTTGATAGTGTCGAGAATATTAGCACTGTTGCCTATGCAACTTCGTCAAGTGCTGAAACTGTAGCTGCTTCAGCAGAAGAGCAGACAGCTGGTATGCATGAGATTGACACCAATGCTGCGAGCCTTAGTGGTTTAGCGGCTGGAATGATGGAAGTGGTTAAAAGGTTCAAAGTATAAAGATCATTAATACGATCTTTTAGAATGAAAACTGGGAGGGCAGCGCTGATTTAGCCAAGCCTTCTCAGTTTTCAATTAAAAAAATATGTTAATTTTTTACAAAAGTGCTAAAAGGACAAAAAATACCATTTTATTGGAAGGAAATTTTTGTTACATTAGCGAAAGGTAATAAATGTAAAACGATCAAAATTGTCTTGTTATATGGGGAAAGGGGTTGCTATGAACGTTGGGGTATCATGAATTTGGTAATGCCAAAGAATATAATGATATGGGTCAAGAACTAATTGGCTATAAATCAACAGACGCAATGCAAGAATCACGATCCATTTTACAAGGGACACTTGATGCAGTTGTTGATGGTATTATTATATTTGATTACAAAGGGGATATTTCTTACTATAATCGTAAGTTCATTGAAATGTGGGATGTTGGGGAAAAAATTTTACAAATAAAAAACCAAGGTAGTTTACTTATTTTGCTAGTGGAGAAAATTAAGAATCCTGAGATTTATCTCGAAAAGGAAAGTACACTTTATACTCAACCAGAACGAGAATGTCATGATATCTTTGAATTTGTGGATGGAAGATATTTTGAGGCTTATTCAAAACCGCAATGTATTGGTAACCGGATTGTCGGTAGAGTGTTGAGTTTTCGTGATATTACAGAAGGTAAAAGATTAGAAAAAGAAATGACTCATCTTGAAAGATTAAATTTAATTGGTAAAATGGCTGCTGGTATTGGTCATGAAGTGAGAAATCCCATGACAACTATTAGAGGTTTTTTACAAATGTTAATTAAGAAAAAAGATTGCCTTAAATATTGGGAATATTATGAATTAATGATTGCCGAATTAGATCGCGCCAATTCAATTATTTCAGATTTTTTGTCAGTCGCTAAAGAAAAATCAAGCTGTTGGAAGTTAGAGAGTATTAATAGGATCATTGAATCACTAATGCCACTCATTGAAGCCGATGCGATTGTAGGAAATAATTATATTAAAGTTGAGTTGGGAGAGATTTCTGAAATTATTTTAGATGATAGAGAAATCCGGCAACTGATTCTTAATTTAGTACGTAATGGTTTGGATTCGATGGCACCAGGAACCTATCTGACGATCAAGACTTATATGGAGAACCATCAGATTATCTTATCAATCAAGGATCAAGGTACTGGAATTGTACCTGAAGTTCTCAAAAGAATGGGGACTCCTTTCTTTACGACAAAGGAAAAGGGGACAGGACTTGGAATTGCCATATCTTATAGTATTGCCGCTCGCCATCAAGCTACGATTAATATAGAAACCAGTGATCAAGGGACTACTTTTTTTATTCGATTTAATTCTCTAAATTTGATTACACCTTGTGTGCCTCAAAATAATAAAGATATGCTTTAAATAGGATATTATCGATCGATATCCTCCTCAAAGTATGTTTCATATGATATAATGTAAAGAAATACCATCAGGGAGAATATATATGAAAACTAAGTATTTTTCAAACTCCGGTGAAGAAACATTAGAAGAATTAAAAGTGAATGTGAACAAATGGATAGCCACTCGTAAGAATATCCAGGTTATTGAAATGAAAGTAAGTGGCCCATCAAAGACGACTCCGCCTGAATTTTTTATTCGTCTCTCTTATGATGATAAAATGCCACCACGGGTAACAATTGCTGCTGCCCCACCAGTCGCTAAGCGTCGGTAATAATCTCATCCTTGATTTATGTATATTTTCATGATATAATAATAAACGTTGAGATAATGACAGTGATGTAAAAACTACTATCTCATTTATAGTGCGGGTGTAGCTCAGTGGTAGAGTACCGGCTTCCCAAGCCGTGGGTCGAGAGTTCGAATCTCTTCACCCGCTCCAGTAAATTCAACGGTTCTAGCGTAATGCTAGAGCCGTTTTTTGTCGTTCATAGATAAATTGAACCAATGTTGAACCAATAGTAATAATAAAGGTGTTGTGTAGGCACATTAAATTTCAATGATAATGCTGTAGTGGTTTTTGTTGTGAGTCTTGGTTAGCAATGAACTTGCCAGAAGGTCTGTAGAGGGAATAAAAACGCAGGCATAATGGTTTGCTTAAACAAAAGAATAAAACCTCACCACGGGGCTATTAGAGCGGTTAAAATTGATTTTAGGCTAAATGCATTTGTTGAACATAGTGAATCTATGTATTTAGTGGCAGTTGACAGTGAATTACCTAGAAAAATCCTTGCTATCAACGTGAGGGCTTAGTATAATACAAGTGAGAGGTGAGTTTATGAAAATCAACGACAGGATATTCTGGGCTAATACTAAGGCTTTACGCGAAGAAAGAGGATGGACACAACCAGAGATTAGTGAAAAGCTTGGGATTAATCATAGAAGTTATAATAATCTAGAGCGTGGGTTTGCAAGTAAAATGCCAAAAGACTTAGCAAAGAAAATTGCTGACTTATTTGAAACGTCTATTGAAGCATTATCGACAGGTGAAGAACCAGAGCCATTGGTTGACCCTGAAATAGTGAATTTCTGGAAGAACGCTAAAGCTCGTAGAGAATCACTGGAGTTGTCACAAGCAACTGTTGCAGAGCGTATGGGGATGAGTCCGCAGGGATACCAGACAAAAGAGATTGGGAAGGCTTCTAGATTACCTAATAGTCTGGCTTTGAAGGTAGCGGAAGCTTTGGAATGTTCCGTGGAGGAACTTTGGGGGAATAAGAGTAAGTCTGTTAATGTAGTGTCAAATGTAAATCAAGAATTGGTTGTTGATAGTATTACAGAACAACCTAAAGAGACCGTAATCTCTTCTGGTAACTCGTTGTATGATATGAGTCATTTGGATGAACCTATTCAAAAATTTATAAGCGATAAAGAAAATGCAGATATAATTACGAAGAATATAAAAGACTTGATAGTTCAACAATGGATGAACAAAGGTAAATAAAATCTACAACGAAATACAATGCAAGGTGATGCGAGTACAGTGATGTACTTGCATTTTTTTTATGGAACGACTAATAACGCTTAAAATTATAGATTAAAAAGATAAAAACAATGATTGACAGTGTATAATGAAGATGATAACATAGTGATAGAAACAATGAACAACAACGAAAACAAAGTAAACAGGTGAAAACAAGGAGGGCGAAACGATGGAATCAGCATTTTATTCAGTAAAGGAAGCGTCAGTCTATCTAGGTGTGCCAGTATCGCAGGTTTATAATTTGGTTAGAGGCAAGAATTTCCCCATGATCAAAATTGGTCGTCATTATCGAATATCGAAAACAGGCTTAACGGCATGGTCAACCAATTTCGCAGGATAATAATAAAACACAAAGGATGGATGAACATGGAAAATAAATTGAGTACAATCATTGATAAGGCATTTGATGACAGTGGAGTTCATGCCAATTCAGACGAACAGCAAAGGGCTATGCAACTGGCTATAGAATACAGTAACCTGCTGAAATCATACATAGCCCCTGAGCATCACCAGTTATTCATGAACTACACCGATGTTGTCAGCGACTATCATCATGTAGTGGCAAAGGATACCTATAGACAGGGCTTTTTGGATTCTATGGAAATGAGGATTAGCATTGACCTTCACAGGATATAGCACCTAATGGAACGTGAGACGGCAACCTATGCTATCACATTGACATTATACGAGAAATATCACAAGGGGAATCGTGAAGAAATGTCAGCGGAACAGCTAACGAAACATACAAAGGCTATGCTTGAAAGTATCCGAAGAAAAGCAAAATTAAGGCAATGGAAATATCAAGTCATCACTGTTATCTCTGATACTCATTTATCCAAGGGAGGAATCAAGGGAGGTCTGCATGTTCATATGGCATTATATGGCAACCCTTGTTTCACCATTGTATCTGAGATTAAAAAGTATTGGATTAAGAAGAAGTTAGCTAATGTTATCATCTTCAAAAAATGGTATTCAATGAACTGGCTTGATTATTGCAATGGGCAAATTCTAAGGAAATTCTATCAATCCGAAGGTATCGAGAAAATGACAGAGAAGCAACTTATGGAACACCTTTCCAGCACGGTTTTTAAAGAGGGTGTTACAGGTTAAGACCTTATAATCCGCCATTGTTTGCGATAGATCAAACCATAGCCCTATCACAGTACACTTGATAGGGCTACAATACCACTGTATACATAGTACCTTTGCTATATACAGTACACCAGTAGACACCAATGGCTTATACAAAGTTGTATACCTAGTAGGTACTCAATAGCCTACCTCAACAGAGGTAAATGAGATTTAGACTTGTTTACCCCTAGTATCAAAGCATTACCTTGAATTACAGGAGAACTATGGGACATTGCAAGCTAAGTACCTCCACTGATACTAGGGTATAGGTCACTGATTGCCGATGCTGATAACAAGGAGATATTACACAGATTCATAGTATGATAATAGTTTCACACACTACCCGTACCATCGTTGATTCCTTTACTACGCTAAAGCATCGTCAATCCCTTGTATCTGCTAGGTTTTAGAAATATTATACATATGTTATCATGTGTGATACTGGCAATCCACTGAATAACCCTAGACCCTAGATACTGTCTTTGTTGGAAATGATTTACAATGGCAATACATGGGAGTTATAGTTTCCTGTGATGTACTGTTACAATATTGAAGGAGAATGATATTATGTATATTCAAATTACTACTAGATGTAATTTCCACTGTCCGCACTGCTGGCAAGAAGCCAATGAAATAGGCGAAGATATGACAATGGCAACCTTTAGAAAAGCCATAGCACTATCTAAGGGGAATGTCGTACTAGGTGGAGGAGAGCCAACAATTCATCCTAGATTCATGGATATGCTGAGATATGCCAAGGATCACAAACAACGAATAACCGTTATCACCAATGGTAGCATGACAGAAATATCATTGAAACTAGCAAAGATCAAAGGTATCAAGGCTATCCTGAGTCAAGACCAATGGCATGACCCTATAGACCTTGCTGTTATTGATGCCTTTGGTGACAGGGTACAAACAGTAGTGACTTTGAATGATGCAGGTCGTGCCAAGGGATTACCCAACACTGAGATAATGTGTAAATGTGCTATGGTGTGGGTCAAGCCCAATGGTAATATCTATGCATGTGGATGTGAAACGGAATTGCTAGGCACTGTCACAGATAAGTCTATAATTTACCCTGATACAACTAATGGGCTTTATTGTTCCATCTTGGGAAGTTCCATAGAACGAGCCTATAAAGAAACAATGGCAGACCTAGAGGAGCAAAGAGGTAATATGACAGTCGTGGAATACGAAGATATGTCAGGTAGAATTCTATCAGCTAAATATAGTTTTCTTGATGAATGGGAGATTACAAAGAAAGTCCAATGGCTTGATTAATGTAAAGATAGGGCATAGTCTAACGCTACATTGATAATACACTGATAATGGAGATTCATAGCGTAAATCATAGTTGTGTTTTTAATATATTTACAATATGTAGTGGAAGTCTAAGATTCTATATTTACGTTCTGCTATGATTCTGATACAATGTAATTACAGTAGTTAATAATAAAGGGGCGATACATAATGGCAAATATTGCATATATCAGAGTTAGCACCATCGAGCAGAATGAGGGTAGACAAGTAGAGATGATGAAACCCCATAGCATTGACAAGACCTTCACCGAGAAGGCAAGTGGTAAGAACACCGAACGACCTGAGTTGCTTGCAATGATTGACTATGCTAGGCAAGGGGACACTGTATACATTGAGTCATTCAGTAGACTAGCAAGGAACACTGTAGACTTGCTGAATCTCATAGAGACGATGAATGGCAAGGGTATCAAGGTTATTAGCTTGAAGGAGGGCATGGACACCAGTACACCAGCAGGCAAGTTAATGCTAACGATGATAGGGGCAATAGCTACCTTTGAACGTGAGAACATGCTAGAGAGACAGAGGGAAGGCATAGCACTAGCAAAGGCAGAAGGCAAGTACAAGGGTAGACAATCAAAGTCATTACCGAGCAACTTTAGCACCATCTATGGGCAGTACAAGAATCGTGAGATAACAAAAGCTAAGATGGCTGAGTTATGCGATGTATCAAGACCTGTCATGGACAGGCTAATCAAGGAGTACGAGGGAGGTACTGCATCATGTTAACATTTATAATTTTTGCTGTTTTATGGTTTCTTTTGAGTGGTAAGAAGTAACAATATAGTATTGACAATGGTTACTATATTGTAAATACTAGGGGGATTGGTGACTTTGCGTGTACCAAACACCGATTTTCCTAGGAAGTACCCTGCCGTATTGTACCGAGCGACTATGACCACAGAAATTCACAGAAATATAATGCAGAAGAATCAGAAGTATAGCAATGACAACTACTTTAGAAACATAGACACCTAATCAAGCAAGGAGGTAACACATGGCACGAGGGGGAAAGCGTACAGGTGCAGGGAGAAAGTTCACTGGTAGGCAAAGACTGGTCATTTACACCACCGAAGAAGAAACACTGGCGGTAAAGCAACTCATTGAAAACCTTAGATTAGATGTAGAAGAATCAAAGACACCTGTAATGACAAGCACTTTAGAAAGTAAGACACCACTTTCGATAGCTGAGAAGTCAGCATTGTTACTTGAATTAACGAAGGAATTATCTGAGAAATGCCATAGTCGCATAGTAGCATTGAAAGCCGATGGCAAAACCAATAATATCATTGCCGAGATACTGACCACCGAAGGATTCTTGTCAGCCACTAATGAGCCTTGGAATGTAGCTAAGCTAAAGAAATATACTAGGAGTCACTTAGATGTAGCAATGACGGCTACTTTAGAAATGTAGACACCACTTTCAAAGGATGGTAATGATGGCAACAAAGAAGAAAAGCCGTTGTAATGGCGAAGGTTCGATAGATAAGGTAATTCATAAGAAAACCAATGTAAAAGGCGAAGAATATGAACTAGAATACTATGTAGCAAGAATAATGATTGATGGTCAAAGATTTTCCAAGACCCATAAATTACAAAGGGTTGTATCAGCGTGGTTACTGGAAAAACGCAATGAAGCAAACAATGGTTTACAGCTAGATAAAAGTAAGATGAAGTTTAGGGACTTTGCTAATATATGGTTAGCTGACAAAACCACAGAAGGTAAAGCACATACAACGCTAACCGCATGGAAGTTATATTTAGACAAGCACATATTACCGTCATTAGGCAATGTTATACTAAAAGACTTAACAACAACAATGATTAATAAGTTTTATGCTGAGAAATTAGGCACAAACTCACAAAAGAAACAAGCTGGAATCACTAGTGAAAGCACTTTAATAAGTCCTAACACAGTAATACATTTTCATAGAATAATTTGCAATATTCTGAATCACGCAGTAAAGCAAAGGCTCATAGGTTATAATCCTTCACTGGCATGTAGTAAACCTAAAGCAGTAAAACCAGATATAGAAATTTTGACAGTTGATGAAGTATTGAAAGTCTTAGAGATAGCAAGCAAACACAACATAAAAAAGGATGGCACTGTTAACCACAATATAAATCCAAGCTATTACCCTGCTTTACTTGTTGATGTATACACAGGATTACGAAGGTCTGAACTGATGGGGTTAAAGTGGAAGTATGTTAATTTAGATGATGGCATATTGACCATTGCTGAAACTCTGTTACAAAGTACCGACAATAAAATTTATCAGAATCAAGGCACAAAGTCCGATGCAGGCAAAAGAACTATAGATATACCTTTGCATGTCGCAGAAGTCCTCCGTAAACACAAGGAGTATATCGGTGATACGGAGTATGTCTTTTGCAACAGGGCGGGGCAAAGACCAGACCCTCATAACTTCTATAGATTTTTCAAAAGACTACTAGAGAAAGCAGGGATAACGAAGAATATTCGGTTACATGATATTCGTCATGGCAATGTTAGCATGTTGGCAATGATGGGCATGAACGTAAATGATATATCTAGTAGAATTGGTCATTCAAACACTTCATTCACTATGGATACTTATGCTCATGTTTTTGCAACAACTGACCGACAGGCATCAAACAAACTATCTGAATTGCTACATAAACCAATAGAAAATGTTGTGCCAATGTTAAACCAATGAAACCAGTATTAACGAAGAATACTATGAATTATAGGCATTAACCGCTAATACCATAAATTCCCTGTAGTGCTAAGAATGTAGATATATCAGGGATTGGCAACGTATATCAAGGGTATAAGTTAATGGTAAAATGTGGGTAAATTTATGACCATACACATTCCCAAGCCGTGGGTCGAGAGTTCGAATCTCTTCACCCGCTCCAGTGAATTCAGGCCTTTCGATTAAGTTCGGAAGGCTTTTTTGACGTTTGTGGAGGATAATGATTAAAAATCAGAATATATTGTGACTATAAAAATTGCTAAGAATAGAAACTTTATCTTCCCAATTCGTGGGTCGAGAGTTCGAATCTTTTCACCCGCTCCAGTAAATTAAAGCCTTCGCAGGGTATGCGAAGGCTTTTTTAGTATTTTATATGTTATGATGCTTATTCGCCTTTAAAATTTGCTGGGCGTTTTTCTAAAAATGCAGTAATCGCTTCTTCATAATCATGGCTATCATAAACCTTTCTTCGCATCCCCTGGACTCGTTCAAAAGCGGATGGAGTGATGGAATATGCTTTTGACAAAACACGGAACTGTTCTTTAATTACTTCAATCGATAAAATCGAGCGCGTGCTAATTGTAGCAGCTAAATTTAATGTAAAAGGGAGAAGTTCTTCTTCTGCTACTAAATGGTTGATAATACCTACATTTAAAGCCCGCTCCGCAGGTACTAATTCAGCAGTAAAAAACATCTCTTTAGCAATATTAATCGGTAAACGATTCATAAAGTGTAAAATGCCTGTAGAGTTATATGGAACTCCAAGTTTAGCAGGAGTCATGGCAAACTCAGCCGTATTATCGGCGATTACCATATCACAAGTCATTATTAAATCGCAGGCACCACCCCAGACACTGCCGTGTACCATTGCAATAACCGGACCTGGGTATTCTTCTACAGCCCGTAAAAGTACCTCAAGTGAATCGTAATAACTTAAAGGATCTCTCATGGTTAACGGTAATTCTTTAACATCATGACCTGCGGACCATACCTTAGATCCATCGGGAGCACGCAAAATAACGATATGTATCTTCTGTTTTTGAAAATTATTAAGTGCTTCAATAATATCATCGACGAGCTTTGCACTTAATGCGTTTAGTTTATGGGTATTATCTAGAGTAATAATACCTATTTTTCCTGAGATTTCTACCTTGACTAATGACATAATCAATCCTCCTAAATTAGTATAACTTATAAAACTATTGTATTACTTAGTTACGATAGGGCCTTAGAAAACTCTCTACTTATCGATCTGCCAATAAGGCACCACAGTGGGTTATATCTTATCCTGTGAGAATGTTATAAATACAGTATAATGAATACATATACTTTTATCTTTATTATATTCCTGTTTTGAAAATAATTGAAATATTGAATAATCATGATATGATAACCATAGGTTATGATTATAATGATATCTGTATGATGAGATTATGGGGAAGTGATTATCTTGAAACAATCAGAGATAGTAGTTTGGGCATTAATTGCCTAGGCAAAAGAACGGCGAAATGAAGAAAAACGCTGGAAGGCTTTTTAGATTTAGGAAGGAAATATCTAAGTATTTGAAAGTAATTACTGGTGAAGACGCTGATGTTAAAGCATTATAAGATATAGCATTATAAACATGATAATAGGTACTTACAATCATCTGATGACTGATATATAATATATAAGATATGGAATTTAAATCTTATTGTATAATTAAATGGAAATAGAGTAATACATTTCAAGGATATTATTTCTTTTTAGCGAATATAATTATTCAAGAAATTCAAGGATTTTTTATAGAATGAGTCGAAGAGACGTAGTTACTCGGCTTCTCATAGTTTTAATAATGCGGTATGAAATAGCCTATATAGGGATGGTCAAAAAATATGAGATTTACAGAATTTCATGTAACAATAGAAGGGGGTTCTTGAAAATTTATGAAATTAAAGTCATTGGAAACATTATCAATAAGGGCTAAGGTGTTATTCGTTACACTATCTTTACTAATCGTGACTACCGTTTTAGTTAGTGGGATACAAATGTATATTGTGTATAATGATGTAAATAATAACGCGCAGGAGAACTTGAAAAATGAGGCCGGACAAGTGGCCAATCATTTAAATCTCTGGATATCGTCGCTACAGAATCTAGGACAGGCTGTTACTAAACAACAGGGAATAAAATATGGTACATTTGAACAACGCCAGACATTACTGGAAAATTTCTTTTCGAGTATGCCGGGATGCGATGCGTTTATGCTTCTGGATAAAGATGGTATTGTTCTTAACAGGTATCCTTATGATGCCAAGCGAATTGGTGCTAGCAATGCTAGTAATGATTACTATAAAAAAGTCATAGCAACAGGACAACCTCAGTTTGGTGATATTTCAATAAGTAAAGTTTCTGGCAAACCGATTGCTATTGCATCTTATCCAGTAAAAGATGATAATGGTCAAATCGTAGCAGTTCTAATACAATCATTAAATTTTGATTATATCCAAGGAATTTTGAAAAATATCAATATTGGTACCGACGGTATTATCACGATTATTGATTCTAGCAATAAAATGATATACCACTCCGACGATGCTTCTGTCGGGCAACCGGCTCCTGATGCGATTTTAAGTCTACTTAGCAACTCTGCCGCTGCTATTGTTGAATACAAAAGTTCAAACGGTTTGAAATTCTATGGCACGGTTGGAAAAATTTCCGGTACGACATGGAATGTTGGCATTGCCCTTCCATACAATGAAGTAATGAAACCATTTCTATCTAGTCTAAAAGCTGGTTTCTTCATGTTACCGGTTATATTGATATTCGTATCTTTTTTAATTTGGTGGATACTAACAAAAATGCTGCGCCCTATTCCCATCATATCTAATCAACTTGTTGAGATCGCAAAGGGACGATTAAATATGGATACCATTCATGTTGACAGCAAAGATGAACTTGGCCAATTAAGCGTAGCCACTAATCAGATGGTTGATAGTTTACGCACTCTTATTAAGCAGGTCGTTCAAACTGTAGAACAGGTAGCTGCATCCTCCGAAGAACTGACTGCTAGCGCTGAACAGTCAGCACAAGCGGCTAATCAGGTGGCTAACTCCGTTACTGGCACATCTAAAGGTGCGGAACAACAATCAGTTGATGTAGAAAAAGCATTAGTATTAGTGGAGAAAATTTCAAAGGGGTTACAACAAGGGAGTAATAATGCCCAAAATACAGTTGATAATGCAAATCGGGGTGTAAGTGCCATCAATGAAGGAAATAAGGCGATTGGTCTCGCGATGGATCAGATGAATCATATTCAGCAAACTGTAGAAAATTCCACGCAGGCAGTTGCGGAGCTTGGCGAGCATTCTAAAGAAATTGGACAAATTGTGGACACTATTTCTGGCATTGCTGGACAAACAAATCTATTGGCGCTGAACGCGGCTATTGAAGCAGCAAGGGCTGGTGAACAAGGCAGGGGGTTTGCAGTAGTCGCTGAGGAAGTACGAAAACTCGCCGAACAATCGGCAGAGGCCACGAAGAAAATTGCATTGATTATCAGCGAAATACAAGGAAAAACTGATGTGGCGGTCACAGCGATGGCAAAAGGAACTGATGAAGTAAGACGAGGGACGGAAGTTGTTAGTCAAGCTGGCAAAGTATTTCAGACAATTGACAAGCATATAAGAGCTGTTTCGGTTACTGGGCAGGAAAGTGCAGATGGATTAAACGAACTCGTTCTCTCTGCAAAGGAAGTACTTAAGGCGATACGT
The DNA here is from genome assembly GCF_042610375.1 of Pelosinus sp. sgz500959. NCBI lineage: Bacteria > Bacillati > Bacillota > Negativicutes > Selenomonadales > Sporomusaceae > Pelosinus > Pelosinus sp. sgz500959. The sequence continues at coordinate 188,739 of NZ_JBGJZL010000009.1, read as the reverse complement.
GATGTTGCTGAAATTAGCCGACATATATCTAGTCAAACACAGACAATATCGGCTGTGACGGAAGAACAATCAGCCTCGATGGAGGAAATCTCATATTCTAGCCAGCATTTGGCTAAAATTGCGGACAAGTTGCAAGATATGATTAATAAATTTGAAATATAAGAATTCAAGCCTTCCGGCATTTGTCGGAAGGCTTTTTTAGTATTTTATATGCTGCTTGTATGTCATGAGACTTGAATATTAAATCAAAAAATGTAAGGTGAAGAACTAGAATTGAGATTTCAGTATTTGATCTTTATGACCTTAAAATTGATAGAGATAAGCGCTCTAGAACATTTTTATAAGAAAATGAATATTATATCTAAGGTAAAAGGCAAATAAATTTATGAAGGAGAATAAATATGGGTTTCAAAAGAAATGATTTTTCTGAATGTGTAGGATCAGTAAATGTAATATTGGATGACCGAATTGTACTGCAAGGTCAGATTGTAAAAGAAGAGCGCCATCATGACGATCCAATCAATGTTAATGTGGAATTGGAAAATCAAAATGAATTTATTACATTAATATTGAATTGTGAAGCTTTGATTATAAGGGACAATGCTGAATTGAAAATTATCTCTCCCACTCTTTTTGATGAGGGCGATAGGATAAGAATCAATGTTTCTCAAATTGTTGCAATTGGTCCTAGTCATGGATGTCCCGATGATGACGCAACAGCATAACGTAATTAATGCCTTAGTCTGAACCCTATGGTAATTTAAATAAAAGGGGCGCCACACTATTTCGTGTGACAGCCTCTTTTTTGCGTGTGCTGAATAGCGTGATTTAGACCATTGTGAGCACTCTCAGATTGTTCCTTGTATTTGGTTTGTTAATCAATAAAAGGATCTCAGGGTGATTTCTACAATGGTCTTTTATTATGGTGAGAACAGATAGAAAAAAATGGAAATTATTTTATGGTGTTGTCCTATTTCAGGATCACTCAACATATAAATAGGGTAGTACTAAACTCTGCACTTTGTAGTGCGCTATAAAATGATCAGTTTCTATTATAGGACGTTCTAAAAAACACGAGCACTACGATTTTATTTTATCAAGGTGGTGAATTTTCAAATGCAAAAAATGCTTATCGTATTGGTTGCAATGCTAACTGTGATCGGTATACTTACAGGAACTTTCTTCGGTGATGAATCACAGGGAAACGTGGCATATGCATCCAACAAGCTTATAAATGCAGGTGAGCTTGATCATAATTCTACTGAAATGACAAACGGAAATAATGAAAAAAATAAAGCCGAATTTGCGTATGAGATGGCAAAATTTACAGCAAAAATAGTATCTGCTCCACCCACTACTGTTGAAAATTTTAAAGTTGAATTTGTGTATTCAACGGTGCAATTGACAGCAAAAGTAATACCGATGATACCCAGCGACCAAAGAGATGGATTTACATATGAAATAGCACAGATTACAACCCAAATAGTCAGTGATAACAACCTAGATATTGAAAAAGCCAAAGCTGAAATTGCATATAAAATTGCTCAATTCACAACACAAATTATTACTAATGCAGATCACATCATCCCCAATAATAAGATAATTCCTAAAGTATACAATAATCATATTGAGGAAAAATCAAGGATTGTAGTGGATAAATTGAGTACTGATCCAAGCGCAGAGCTTCTCAGAACTAATAGGAATATTGAGGCAAAACCAGTGATTAAAGTGAACAATATCAGTACTGACTCAAGAGCAAAGTTGCCTACAAAAAATACCAACATTGAGGCTCGATCAGCGATCAAAGTCAATAATATCAATACGATTCCCAAAACAATTGTTGATAAAAGTGATATTACTCCGGAAGTATATACAGAACTTATCGACGAGTTGGTGCATGTGGGTGATCGTCGCAATGAGCTAGATCGTAAAGTAAATATTAATGGTGAGATCCGTTATCATTACGCACTAAATAGTGGTTCTAGTCAATGGAATAGGGATTCATCTGGAATTCGTACCTATCTTGGTGCTGACACCACGATTAATAAAGATTGGCGGGCCTATGGTATGTTGGAAGGTCAAAAGAGTTTAGTAAATTATAACAATACATTCAAACTTTCACATCTATATATGGAAGGCCGAGTCGGTACATCAATGGTGAAAGTAGGTTCTTTTGGTTACCTGATGGGGGAAGGAAATATTTATGATAGCAATTTCTCTGGCTTTAGAGTTGATTTTGGAGAACCGTTGAAATACACGCTGAGTTATGGGAAAACGGATTATACGAAAAAAACATATGTAGCAACTGTGCGATATAAGGATTTTGATTACAATCTGGAAACAGGTGTTTATCACTATCAGAGGGATGACAGTGCTCAGAGTCAAAATACAATCTGGAACTTTGGTGGGAACTATAACTTTAGTAATTTTGGTGTGGGGGCTATGGTTTTGGGCTCTAAACTGAAAGATCGTAAAGGAGGCAGTAATGGCTATGTACTTAGTCTTAACTATGGTGAATTAAAAACATATAGACGAGGTACATATGATCTGTATGCAAAATATTACAATCAATCCGTAGGTACTTATATTGCCCATGGAATGAATGGTATAGGTACCTTAATGGAAGGGTTTAAAGGCTGCGGAGTGGGGATGCATTATACGTTTACAAAAAACGTTGTAGGAGGTATAGAATATTACAACCTAACAGACAAAATATCTGGGAAGAAAGGTAAAACTTGGTGGAGCCAATTAACTTGGTACTTTTAAACAAATGGGTAGGTGAAAAGGAATACAAATGGAAAAGTTTGAGGGAATACAAACCGATAAAGGTTTTTTAGCAGTTGTAGGCCTTGGATATGTAGGTTTACCTATTGCTGTTGCTTTTGCTGAGAAAGTCAAAACCCTAGGATTTGATATTAGTCAAGAAAAAATCAATGTGTACAAAAGAGGAATTGATTCTACCAATGAAATTGGCGATGAAAAAATCCAAAGTACAACATTAGAATTTACCACAGATCCAACAAGACTCAAAGAAGCTAACGTTATTATTGTTGCCGTTCCAACACCGATCAATGGAGATAAAACACCGGATTTGGCACATGTTATTAATGCCAGCAAAATGATAGGACAAAACTTATCCAAAGGTAGTATTGTGGTGTTTGAATCTACTGTATATCCAGGTGTTACGGAAGATATTTGTGTACCTATTTTAGAAAAAGAATCAAGTCTGGTATGTGGAAAAGATTTTAAAATCGGTTATTCGCCAGAACGAATTAATCCTGGAGATAAAGTGAATAAGCTTGAAAACATTCGGAAAATCGTTGCGGGTATGGACGAAGAGACGGTGGAAAAAATTGCGGTTATCTACGAACAAATTATTCACGCAGGTGTCTATAAAGCGCCTAGTATTAAAGTAGCTGAAGCGGCGAAATTAGTTGAAAATGCGCAAAGAGATATTAATATTGCTTTTATGAATGAATTAGCAATGGTTTTTGATCGAATGGGAATTAATACAAAAGATGTTGTAGATGCCATGAATACCAAATGGAATGCTTTGGGATTTTATCCAGGATTGGTAGGTGGGCATTGTATTGGTGTTGATCCATATTACTTTATTTATCAAGCCCAGGTACTCGGATATCATTCACAGATTATTGCCGCTGGTAGAAAAATCAATGATGAGGTGGCAATCTTTGTTGCTAACACTGTGATAAAAAAAATGATTCAAGCTGATAAAAATCTAAAGGAATCGAGCATTTATATTATGGGAATTGCCTTCAAAGAAAATTGTCCGGATATGCGCAATTCAAAAGCCGTCGATATTTGTAAACATCTTGCGATCTATGGAATCAAAGTAAAGATTGTAGACCCAGTTGTAGATAAGGCAGAATTCAAAAGCGAATTCGATACGGAGCTTGTCAATATAGAAGATGTCCAAAATGCTGATTGTCTGGTGTTTTTAGTAGCACATCGACAGTTTAAAGAGTTACAACTAGAGGCGTTGGACAGTATGTTCAAACCGCAAAAACAACAAACAAAACATGTCATTATTGATATTAGGAATATATTTGAGCAAAAAGCCATTGAAGAAAAGGGTTATTCCTACTGGAGTCTTTAATCATAAGGGGTGATAGACATGAAAAACAAAAAAATTGGATTATCACTGGCTCTGGTTATATGTGGTTGTCTGATGGGGGTGTTTTTCTTTAAAGATTTCTTTACGCCAAAAATAAATAGCTCACATCCTGCTAGTACCAATGTGTTAAGTTCCTATAATGCGGATGAAGATATTGTGCAAGCTTTAGAGAAAATGAAAAAAAATCAGGAGAAGGCAGGAGTCATTACCCGTAGTAATAGTGGACAGCGCCATATTGCCTTAACTTTTGATGGGCTGGCAGACCCTACTATCGTGCAACAGATTTTGGATCTATTAAAAAAATATAATGCGAAGGCGACATTTTTTGTTGATGGTATGCAGACTGCTGAGGAACCAAAAATAGTTGTAAAAATTAGGGATGAAGGACAAAGAATAGAAAATTATACACTGTTAGGCATGGGTAAAATGGAAAATTTGCCTGTAGAAAGATTGGTCACAGATTTTTGCCGTGCTCAAAAAATTATCAAAATGACCACTGATGAAGATCCAAATCTTTTAAAATGCAATGATACAAAATATACGGATGAATTGCTTCGAGCGGCGAAAGCCTGTGGCTTTAATAAAGTTGTAAAAAACGATGTTTTTTTTAATGTGAAGCAAATAAATGCTCTTACTACAGCGGATGATTTTGTTCGCACGATTAGACCAGGAAGTATTATCTCCGTTAAGCTTAAAAGCAATGTGGAACCAATTGTAAACGAACAGGGAAAAACAGATTTAAGACCGGCAATTGATAAACAGCCTGGTTTAAAAGAACTTTCTAAACAGGTGGAACTGAGCGAAAAAGAGGTCGTTGATGCCGTAGAAAAACTTTTAGTCGGGCTTAAAAAGGCAAATTATACTACCGTCTATGTGGAAGAATTTTCGAAAAATAATATAATTCCAAAGTCACCTAAGACTGCCTTGCTGCAAAATAGCATAAAAAATACGAAAGAAGTTAACGACTCTTCTTTTTTAGTAAAAATAGCAGCTCTTATGCAAAAACAGGTTGTTGATTTGTTTACCTGTCGTACAGCCTATGCGTCAGAGATGATGGATCACAAGGCAAAAGAAATCAAAATGATTTCAACAACAGAACCAGCACTCGCCTATACATTTGGAGGATTATCTAATCAAGTAGTAGTAAAGGATGTACTCGAAAGATTGAATCATCTCGGTATTAAAGGCACGTTCTTTGTAATGGAAACAGAAATCAAAAAGTATCCTCAAACACTGAGAAAAATCATTGAAAATGGGCACGAGATCGGTGTTGGGATAAGACCGAAAGATGGAGAAACCTTTGATGAAACTCAGAGTAATATTATGAACTGCCAAAAGATGCTACAAGAGCAGTTCGGTATAACAACAGACTTAGTAAAACAACCATGGGGCGCCATATCAGATACAACAAAAGAAGTCGTTTTAGCTTTGGGATGTAAGTTGATTGGTCAATCAATCAATGTTGTACAAAGCAAACATAAGGATTATACTTCAGCGGATCAGGTCATTTCAGAAATTTTTGGGAATTTTAGACCTTCTTTATCTCGTGGGCAGATTATACATTTTAGAATGGATTATTATACTCACGACCAATTGATTGGCGATTTACTGGAAACAATCAAACAAAACAAAGTAGATAATATCGCCTATGCAACATCGTATGATAATCCTGCAAAAAATCTAAAAAATGACTCTCAGTATAGACTTAAGCCAGTAGGTGAAATTCTTAATAATACTAAATTTACTTATCAATATCCAATAGATGCGAAAAAGATTCCAGAATCCTTGAGAAATGATAAGTATGGAGTAACTATTGACAAAGCAAATTTCCTAGCCGAAGCTGCTAAGCGTTATATTGGAAACGAGGAAGTTACTTATGAAGATCGCATGCTCGGCTTCTCAAAAATGGAGATTCGCCATCTCGATAAGAGTGGAGTCGTACACACAGATGACAATGTTATTTTCCTTACTTTTGACGATTGGGGAACCGATGCCGCAATCAATAAAATACTATATGTCTTGCGCAAACATAATGTCCGAGGGACATTCTTTATTCTTACGAATCATGTAGTCGATAACCCGAATCTGCTCCGAACAATTGGCATGGAAGGTCATGACATTGGAAGTCATTCTGATAAACATAAGCCAATGGTAGTTCGTGATTTGAAATCAGGTAAGCAAATCAATACTCAAAGTAAAGAAGAATATAGCAAGGACTTTGCCGCCGCATATCAAAAATTGCAAAATATCACAGGAGATGTCATTGTCAATGACAAACTAGCTCTAACCAGATTCTTCCGCCCACCAACGTTGGCAATTAGCAAGATGGGTTTTGAATCCTTGTTTGAAACTGGTTACGAATATATCATTTGCGGTTCGGGAATCACGTATGATTATAAAGCCCAAGACGTTCCTCAACTTGTAAGAACAATGAAAGATGGGGTCTATACAAAAAATGGTGAAGTAAAAAAAGGTACTATTTTAGTTATGCATATGGGAGATAGTTGTATATATACTCCAGTGGCTTTAGATATATTGTTGACTGCAAATGAACTTAAAGAGGATTCTGATCCTTCTAAGTTTAAAGTTGGCAGGTTATCTGATTATTTAATAGATGGATATTCTCAAAGCCATCGCAAACAATCAATGAAATTAAGTAACCATGATAAATTTCCAAAGTAGAGGAAACATCAATAAGTTATAACGAGAGGGATTTATTCTATGCTACTGCTAGCAAGCAGCGTAGAAATGTCAGGAGAGTGGAATGTGAATAAGTTATTTCAACAAGAAATCAAAAAAGAAGATATTTTACTTGTTGCCAAACCTGACCGCAGGCTACTTTCTAAAGTACCTGACAAAGAAGAATTGCGTGGAAATGTGGATAGACGTGGACTAAGGGGTAATGGGGATCCAAAAGATATTTCAAAGCTTATAGAAAATGAAGCAATGGGCAGGCGTTATTTGGTTGATTATGATGTTGTCATCCAATATAGTTGCGTTGGGAAACATGTTAAATGTTCTGGAAGAGTAATTGATATATCAGCTCTTGGTATGTTGCTTCAAGTTTCACCGGAAGTTGCCCACGATTTAAGTCAAGCATCCAAGATTAAACTGAAATTTATCATAGCACCTGGCACTATGCCGGAGGGATATGAGATGAAAGTTAATATTACAGCTAAATATAAGCGTTTTAATAAAAATGAAGGCGGAAAAGTAGTATGCGGTGTAGAGTTTTCAGAATCATTGGTACAGTATGCAAGAAAGAGGAAACATCGCTATATGCTGTTAGTAGGTGCATTTTTCTTATTTATTATTCCTATTTTCATTATTCTAATGAGGGCAGAGAGTGTACTGTATTTTAAATTTAATAAAGTGCTATATATGTATAGTATTATTGCGACGACCTTTTTACTCACCAGATATTTGTTCGCAATTTTTTATCGATCTATTTCAATCGATATAGACTTTACACCAGGCACCACGATTATTATTCCTTGTTTCAATGAAGAACAGTGGATAAAAAAAACGATTTTAGGCTGTATTAATCAACATTATCCGATCGATAAATTGGAAGTGATTGTCGTTGATGATTGCTCTGATGATCAATCTTTTGAAAAAGTTAAAGAAATAATAGAAGAACTTAAAAATAAAGAGAAACGTTATGATCTTGAAAATAGGCTTCATTATGTTCGTCAGGAAAAAAATGCAGGTAAGCGACATGCTTTGGCCAAAGGAGCTTTAATGGCGCGACATGAATTGATTGTGTTTGTTGATTCAGACAGCTTTTTAGATCCCTTTGCCATTCGTAATATCGTCCAGCCCTTCAAGGATACAAAAATGGGTGGCGTTTCGGGTAGAACCGACGTCGCCAACACTTATACTAATGCACTTACGAAAATACAGGCTGTAAGGTATTTTATCGCCTTTCGCATCATGAAAGCGGCAGAAAGCTATTTTGATGCAGTCACATGCTTATCGGGTCCTCTTTCTTGTTACAGAAAAGATTTGGTTATTAACTATATGGATGCGTGGTTAAACCAAAGGTTCTGGGGGGAAAAGGCCACATTTGGTGATGATCGAAGCATGACTAATTTCATATTAAGGGAATATCGTACTGGTTATCAAGATACTGCCATCTGTAATACGATTGTACCCAATACACATCACATCTTTTTAAAACAGCAAATGCGTTGGAAGCGTTCATGGCTTAGAGAATCTCTGATTGCCGCTCGGTTTATGTGGAAAAAAGAACCCTTTATGGCTTTATCTTTTTATATGGGTGTTCTCGTACCCGTCTTAGCACCGTTTATCGTTCTTTATAATATGCTTTATGTTCCAATTGCGCAAAGAGTGTTTCCATTGACATTTATCATCGGTATCTCCTTAATGGCATTGCTGATGAGTATGGCTCAATTGTTTCTTAGAAAAAGTTCAACATGGATTTTTGGGCTATGGTTTTGTCTATATTATGAAGCCGTACTTTTGTGGCAAATGCCGATTGCCTGGTTTACTTTTTGGAAAACTACATGGGGAACACGTATGACTCCGGCAGACCTTGCGGAGCTGTTGAAAAAGAATCGCGGAAAGCATAAGAGGGCATAAGATGATGATATCAAATCAAAAATTTACTGACCGGAAAAATAGAAAAAAATTGATACGTGTAGTGATACAAATAATGATCATCCTTGCAATAATTTTTATCGGAATAGCCGCATTATTCACCCTAAAAAACTATGAGCCATATACAGAGAAAGATGCAAAATTTTCAGGGGATAAAGGATTTGTTTCTCTTGCTTATTTTGGTGTAGAAAGAATAGGCAATCAAAATCTAATCGGAGAAAAACGTTTGCGTGAACATTTGCAGGCACTCAAGGAGATTGGGTATGTAACCATCACACAACAAGATGTTTTAAACTACTATCAATCAGGAAAAAAACTGCCAGAAAAATCATTATTTCTAATTTTTGAAGATGGTAGGAGAGATACAGCTGTTTTTTCGCAAAAAATTTTGGAAGACTTAAATTTTAAAGCAACAATGCTGACATATCCGGAAAAATTTGAAAAAAAAGACCCTAAATTTTTAATGCCTAAAGAACTAATAGAACTTGAAAAAACGACTTTTTGGGAAATGGGTACCAATGGGTATCGACTGGCATTTATTAATGTGTTTGATCGATACAACAATTATTTAGGTGAATTAAGTCCACTGGAACACGCTAGAATTGCCCCTTATTTGGGACGTAAATATAATCATTATGTAATGGATTATATACGTGATGAATATGGTATTCCCAAAGAAAGCAATGCTAAGATGAAAAAACGCATAAGTTATGATTATGAAGTGCTACAAGATATTTATACAAAGTCTATTGGTTATGTCCCTAACATGTATATATTAATGCACTCCAATACAGGAAGCTTCGGTAATAATGATAAAGTAAGTGCTATGAATGAATATTGGATTAAAACACTGTTTAAAATGAATTTCAACAGAGAAGGTTTTTCCTTCAATCAGAGAAACAGCAGTATTTATGATTTAACAAGAATGCAACCACAAGCGTATTGGTACACCAATCATTTGCTGATGCGTATAAAATATGATATCAATCAAGATTTGGAATTTGTCAAAGGCGATTTGGACAAACAAAAAACATGGGAAACTTTGAAAGGCGCAACGGAGATTCAAGGGGAAACCATGATTTTAACCTCTTTGCCTAAAGATAAAGGATTAGTGCGTTTAAAAAATAGCAGTGATTTTGAAGACTTAAAAGCTTCCGTAATCATAAAGGGTAATAAACTTGGTTTACAAAAAATATATTTTAGAGCAGATGAAACTTTAAACAGATTTTTATCCATCTCTATTTTCAACAACATTCTCTATGTTACGGAAAAAACTGACGGTCTTGAAAAAGAATTGTTTAAATTAAACTTAGATAAACATGATGGCAAAGAAAGTCTATCAATCCCCGAAGATAAAAAAGCCGCTGAAATACGAGAACTAGAAACTTTCGTAAAATATGCGGATTCTGCTGAAAAAGCAAAGATTTACGTAGAAAAATTGAAAGATAAAAATCTGGAAAACGCCGTTACAGTGGCAGAAGGCGCGGAGGAATATATACCTGATCTTAGTGTTCATGAGAAAGGTGAACGGATGCTATCAATGTTTCTTAAGGGAGATCAGATTAGTATTATGGTAGATGGCAAAGAGGCTATCAAGGATTTACAAGTATCTGATAGAAAAGCAGGTGCTGTTTATCTTGAAACGGCATGGGGAGGTTACGGCTGGAGTCAAAGGAATTTGGCAGATGATGTATATGATGGTGTATTTGAAAAGTTAGTGATTACTGAAAATACGGGGGCAGAAAAAGAACAAATTTTATTTGATAGTAGAAGGCAAGGCATTGATGCCATCCTATTTAAAGTGAAGCAACTATGGGAAGCTCTAATAAACTGGTTTATTGTAAATTTGTAATTAGCAGGAGGAAGTAAGTGGGTGAGGACTATCTTGTGTAGGATTTTAAAAGGGGTTATATATGCATCTGTCTTTGTTATTTTGCTAGGATGTACTTACCATAGTCGGTCTGCTGCCAATGCCGTAAGCAAAGAACCAACAAAAAGATCGGCATGGGTAGCTTATTGGGATTTAGATGCAGGTGAAAAGGATTTGGATAGAATAGGGGAGAGACTGGATCAAGTTTCTTATTTTGCTGCATATTTTGACAACAATGACCGAGTTTTCATACCAAAAGAATTGAGCGATAAAAAAAATGAACTAAAAAAGAAGAAAGGAAAATATGAAACCTATCTTACTTTTGTCAATGATAAGCAAACCATTGACGGAGTGGTTGTGATGAAAGATATAGAAGTTCTGCGCAGGCTATTTTCCGATGAGATATCTATGGAGAAACATATTGACGATATTATTGTACTGACTTTGCAGGGCGGATATGATGGTATTGAAATTGATTATGAAAGAATATGGAAAGATGGAAAAATCGGACAGTCTTTTTTAACATTTGCTGAAAAACTTTATAAAAAATCCTTAGAAAATAATTTGGATCTAAGGATTGTACTGGAACCGAGTACACCTTTCACCAGTATTGATTTCGTTAGAGGACCCCAATATGTAGTCATGTTTTACAATCTTTACGGATTGCATAGCGAGCCGGGAGCTAAGGCTAATAAGGAATTTATCGAGAAGATATCAACTCGCATGAAAGTCTTACCTGGTGAAAGATCAGTTGCGTTCTCCACAGGAGGTTGCGTGTGGGGTGACAACGGTGAAAAAAGATTTTTGACAGAAGTGGACGCAAAAATCCTTGCAGTGACATATGGCGTTGAAACCAAAAGAGATGAAGAAAGCCAATGCGTAGTTTTTAATTATAAGGACATGGGTGTGACCTATGAAGTTTGGTATGCTGATGTGAAAACTTTAAATTACTGGATAGCGATTGCTAAAAAGCAAGGCGAAAATAACATCAGTCTGTGGCGTCTTGGTGGAAATGTGGATATCAACAAAATAAAATGAATAATAAGAAAACCAGCACTCTCACGAGTTGCTGGTTTTTTTATTCATCGATCATCCCTAAGGTATCAATACGTGGATGTAGTTCTAGCCGTGTGGTAGGTGTATTTTAAAGCATTTGCTTGGCGCTTGTTACTGTTACTTCCAATACTGTACGAATCCATGAGAATTTTTCTTTCATACGATCAAAATCTTCGCCAGATGTTATAAAGCGGGTAGTACCTTTCACGATAAAACCTGTTCCTTTTCCTCTGTAGCCGTCGATTTCTCTGCTGGCAATCGAAAGAAGAACATTGTTATGAGTGCTAAGGTTTTTTTCTGTTTTATTAAAGCCTGCAGCTGGAATTAATAATTTGTCCTCAGGTGTAACCTCTATATAGCTATTCCAAGTATTCACTAAATGAGGGCCATCATCACCACTGGTCACAATGGAGATACATCCATCTGCGGGATGAGAGAGTACGTCCAATAATTTTTCGTTAAGCATAAAAATACATCCTTTCTGTTTTAAATAAAAGCTAATTAATGATTTACTCAGTCGTGGCTTGATACAATTAGTATATCCCATGACTATATTGCAATGTATACTTAATTGCTGAATACCAATGACAATCGCCAATCATGAAGTATATATGAGATATTGATATTATAAAATAAACATATCTCATATTATAGGGGCAATTTTAAAATAAAATAGGGGGTCAGTTTTTAGTGACAATGGATGTGATTTAACCTTGTAACGTAAACAGGCTTACCTCAGCAGGGCAGCCAATTCGGAGAGGGAACCAATGTCCAGTTCCGCTGCTCACATAACCATAGACCCCATTTTCCTGATAGAGACCACGCATATAGGCATAGTTTGACAGCAGTGATTTGCCACCAATTACGACTTGACCACCATGAGTATGACCGGTAATCGTTAAGGGTATTTGTGCAGCGAAACCGTCAATGAGGGCATCAGGATGATGGGCAATTAACACTTTAAATGCATTCGATGGAACATTCTGGTTTGCTGCTGCAAAATTTTGTTGCCTTCTACTCACACTCACATTTATACCACTTTGTGCATTATTACTTGCCCATGGATATTCAACTCCCAGCAGATAAAATGGGCGTTCGCCAGGTACTAATAGGATACTTTCATTTTCAAGATTTTTGATTCTACTTTTATTTAATTCAGCGCGCACCATGGTAATGTCTCGAAAATAATCATGATTCCCCAAACAAAAATAAATACCATGAGGAATGGATGGTTCAAGTTTATTGAATCGATCAATCGCAGGCTTTAATAGATTGAGGTCATCAGCAAAATCACCTGTAATGACCACAATGTCAGGTTTCTCTTGAGCAAGCAATTTAATTGCAGTATCCAGTTTGCTTAAATCAAAATAAGGTCCTAAATGGGTATCACTTATTTGTCCGATTTTAAATCCATTAAGATTGGAGGGGAGATCAGGCATTGAAAGTGAATAGCGTTGTAGTATCATATTGGTCTGCGCTTCATAAATTCCGTTTGTACTAATTCCGATGGCAACGACTGGCGCAACTGCTAAGGTATTATGTAAGAAGTCACGACGTGTCATTCCCGTTGTCGAAGAGTTACTATTTTTCACAGCGGCCTGAGTTTTTCCTCTAATGAATCTGTGGGCGACATAGATCAATGGTTGGAAACTAAAGAGAATCAATTGGCCAAATAGCCAATCTAATGCACCATAAGCCCAATAGTGATCAACTTGATTTTCAATAGTGGAAAATGGTGGACGTTTTGCAAAGCCATATCCTACGACGAAAATTGTGATGAGCGTCATAAGGGAGTAACCATACTTTATAATTTTTGCCCGGTAAAAAGGGAATAATCGGGATAGCAGTCGATGGTTTAGCCAACTTATGAAAGTCGTTAATAGTACGATGACGGTAACAGTATAAATAAATCGCATAGATACCTCCGAAAAATAATTTAATTCCCTCTATCTTGACTATTATGAGATCGATCTTGTTGGTGAATTTCTCCCACTATGCTGTAATCGACTCCACCTTTATTTATCTTTTTAGTGTATCATAAATTCCGTTGACAATCGAGTTAACCAAAGAATCTCTAGTTAGTAAAAAGATAAATGCTGATCTATAAAAATGAATTGTTTTTATAGATCAGTCTTTATTTTGCTTTAAACAGAAAAATAAAGAAATCATTTTGAATTACAAAAGACGAGAAGCAAAAATAGAGGCAAAAATTTATGAACAAAAAGAATAAAAAGAACAAAAACTTCTCCCAGTCCTTGTTACGTGATACTATTGTGAAGGATTTTTCAGATAATAGTAATAAAAAGGGAGTGTTCTTATGAGTAAAAAGCTTGCAGCATTACTCACAGTAGGGGTCGTGTTAGCGATCTGGTTTAGTCCAGTTCCAGCAGGTCTTAAGCCACAAGCTTGGCATTTGTTTGCCATTTTTATGGGTACAGTTCTTGGTTTTATTTTACAACCGATTGAAGCAGGCTCTGTCGCTTTGATCGCGCTGGTTTTAACAGCTTTGACTAATACTATAAAATTTAATGAAGTATTAACAGCGTTTAGTGGGAGTACTGTATGGCTGATTGTTTCAGCATTTATTTTAGCGCGAGCATTTATTATTACAGGGCTTGGTAAGCGTATTGCGTACTTAGTGATGCGATCTTTTGGTAATAGCAGCCTTAAGTTAGTGTATTCTCTGGTGATCAGTGATATCATCATCGGACCCGCTATTCCTTCCAATTCGGCAAGAGCAGGGGGACTTGTTTTTCCTATCGTTGCTAGTTTGGCTCAAGCCTTTGATTCTCATCCAGGAGCCTCATCGAGAAAGATTGGCGCTTTTTTGATGACATCTATTTTTCATATTGATTTCGTTGTTTCGGCCATGTTCATGACAGCTATGGTAGGAAATCCTATTGCTGCTGAGATGGCAAAAAAAATCTTAAATGTTGATATAACTTGGATGAGCTGGTTTATTGCAGCCGTTGTTCCTGGTGTTGTAGCACTTATTACTATTCCATATGTTTTATATAAAATTTATCCGCCTGAAATCAAGAAAACTCCAGAAGCTAGAGAAATGGCGAACAAGGTATTAACAGAAATGGGGCCGATTTCAAGAGGCGAAAAAATTATGATGGCCGTATTTATCGGGCTCTTGGCATTGTGGGCAACAGCTGAAATCACTAAACTCAATGGTACATTAATTGCCTTTATGGGGCTTTGTGTCTTACTTGTTACTAAAGTTCTTACATGGGATCATGTAATTAAAGAAACAAAAGCATGGGATACTCTAGTTTGGGTAGGTAGCGTTATTTTAATGTCCGATTATTTAAATAAAACTGGTTTTATTCCGTGGTTTGCCAAAATACTAGAGAACCAGATGGTGGGAGTTAGTATGGTTGCGGCCGTTTTACTATCTTTCGTGATTTACTTATATAGCCATTATTTCTTTGCAAGTATGTCAGCTCACATCACCTCGATGTATGGTGCTTTGATTACATTGGGTGTTGCTTCAGGTGCACCGCCATTCATTTCGGCTTTCGTCGTAGCGATGGCTTCAAATATCTGTGGGTGTTTAACACACTTTGGCTCAGGTCCATCTCCTGTTTATTTTGGGGCGGGCTATGTTGACCAAAAGACTTGGTGGAAGCTTGGATTTATTGTCTCTCTCATGCATATTGTGATATGGGTGGGAGTTGGTGGCTTATGGTGGAAGGTTCTAGGTTATTGGTAGAATCATAAATTAATAGTGTAGTATGAGGCGTCTTGCTAAGGAATGTCATTCCTTAGCAAGACGCTTTTTGTAGTGAACAGTTATATGCGAGATTATCATTTGACTTTATAAAAAATATCATGATGATCAAAGATAATATGACATATAGTTGTCATATTACTTTATGTATAATTGAAATAAAACTTGAAGTGAATAAAATAAGTAGGAGAGGATATTATGTTTATAGAATTACCAAAGCTAATTTCAGATTTTGTCCAAGCAAAAAATAATCACGATAGTGATGCAGTAACGGCCTATTTTGCAGACAATGCTGTTGTCTACGATGAAGGCGAGGAAATTTGCGGACCTATTGCTATCAAAAAATGGCTTGACATTGTCAATGAAAAATATAAAGTAACCTTAGAAGCCATTCAATTTGTTAGAAAGGATAATGAAATGGTCCTCACTGTCCAGGTTTCAGGTAATTTTGAGGGGAGTCCAATTCCTCTGGATTATCATTTAACAATCAGTGACGACAAAATTTCTACCTTGAGCATCCGACTGGCTGGTGAGTAATTTTCATAGGGAGGAAATCAAATATGCCGCAGCCTTTGAAGGATGTCTATAATGAAGAGTTTCTACGTCAATTTAGCGTAAAGGTACATGATGTATATGATGCTTTTGATATAGAACAATTCATTGCCAAGGTAATGGATCATACATGGAATGAACTTGCCTTAAAAGAACGAATGCGACGGATTACTGAAATACTTAGAGGGCATTTACCCAATCGATATGAGGATTCTATGGATATTTTATTCGCTATTGATGAGGAGTGTGTGGGATTTCCATATTTATTCTTTCCTGATTTTGTAGCGGTATATGGTCAGGCGGAGGAACACTGGGAACTTTCCATGAAAGCATTAGAACGCTTTACCATAAGGTCTTCCGCGGAATTTGCTGTAAGACCCTTTCTGCAACGTGATCCTGAGAAGATGATGTCTCAGATGGTACAATGGTCGAAGCATTCAAATGAACATGTCAGGCGACTTGCCAGCGAGGGATGCCGACCTCGGTTACCCTGGGGTGAGGCACTTTCAATGTTCAAAGAGGATCCCTCTCTCGTACTTGATGTACTGGAGATATTGAAGAATGATTCATCTCTTTATGTGCGAAAAAGCGTTGCGAATAACTTAAACGACATTTCGAAAGATCATCCGATGGTTGTACTTGAAATCGTTCGTCGCTGGAAAGGTGTGCATTTAAATACGGATTGGATCCTACGGCATGGCTGCCGAACATTGATCCGTAAGGCAGATCCAGTGGTGATGTCTTTGTTTGGTTATGCAGAAACAATCGGGGCAACCCCTTTAATCACCCATGCGTCGTTGGTAGTAGAGCCAACTGTGCTGAAGATCGGTGAAAGTTGTGAGCTGCGGTATGAAGTTTGTATGCGGGAAGGAGAATCAGCACGCATACGCACGGAATATGGAATTGATTTTGTGAAGGCCAGAGGGCAGACATCTCGCAAAATTTTTCTGCTATCGGATAAAACAGTATCCGGTGGTGTACAGCTTAGTGGAACACGGACCCATCGTTGGTCAAATCTGACGACCCGTCGACATTACCCAGGTCAACATCGAATTGTACTATTGGTTAACGGATGTGAAGTTGCTCATTCTGTACTGGAGCTAGTAACAAATAACAATGGGAGGTTACGAGAATGATTACAAATAATCTACTTCTCAAATTAAAGGAAAGAAATAGTGAAAATATTATAAAAACCAGAGACGTACTGCTGAGTATGCGGGGGAAAATTGAATGTCTTCGGGATTTAAAAGTAGAAGTTGATATACGTCATGGAGAGGCATCCTATGATATAATATTGATTACTCAATTTGATTCCATGGAAGATTTTGATGCTTATTTAATACATCCAGTACATACGGAAGTATCCAAATACATCATCAGTGTCTTAGAAACGGGCGCAGCAGTATGTTATGAATCTTAAGTTAGCGTGTGGGATCGTTTATTGCTGATATCAGTCGATTGCTTGTGATGGCTGTAGCAGACTATTTCTGGGAAATAAAAAGTATAGAAAAACCTTCTAATAGCGCGGTTTAACCGTTCTCATTGGAAGGTTTTTTTTAAGGTAAGGCATTAATAACTGATCAATTAGAAAGGAGAGTAGAGTAAAGAGTAGAATTAAATGGAAATAAAGTGATGGATTCCAAGGACATTATGGAATGATAGCGAATGTAAGGAGTTAAGAATTTTTTTACGTAAAATCAATAAAAACGATCATTCTTCTATAGTATTTTGCACTCTAAATATTGGGTATTATAAACAGGATATGAAAAAATTAATAAAGAAATAACAGCATGTAACGATTTCCTTTGTAATGCCTTAATATAAATAATTGAAAGAAAAGCGAGGAGGATATTCAAATGGATAAGATTAGGTTGGGGCGTACGAATTTAATGGTGAGTAAAAGTGGGTTTGGCGCATTGCCGATACAACGCATTTCCTTTGAAGAAACTAAAAGGATATTGAGAGCGGCTTATGATCATGGGATAAATTTTTTTGATACGGCCCGCATGTATACGGATAGTGAGGAAAAGCTAGGTTATGCTCTTGCCGATGTAAGAAGTCATATTATCATTGCGACGAAGAGCCAAGCCAAGGATAAGAAAACCCTATTTAGTCACCTAGAAACCAGCTTAAAAAATTTAAAAACGGACTATGTAGATCTTTTGCAATTACATAACCCTAAAGAAATACCAAATCCTGAAGATGCTGAAAGCCTTTATTCAGGTTTAGTAGAGGCAAAACAAAAAGGTATGATCCGTTTCATTGGATTTACAAATCATAATATAAAAACAGCGATGCAGGTCGCAGAGTCAGAGTTGTATGATACCATTCAATTTCCTTTAAACTCTCTTTCATCGGATGAAGATTTAAAACTGATTGATCTCTGCAAGAAAAAAGATATTGGCGTGATTGCCATGAAAGGGCTATCAGGTGGATTAATTACCAATGCTTCCACTACCTTTGCTTTTTTAAGACAATTCGATAATGTGGTACCGATCTGGGGAATTCAAAAAATGAGTGAACTAGAAGAGTTTATAGCGTTAGAAAAAAATCCACCTGTGTTAGATGAGGCCATGTGGAAACTGATTCATAAGGATCAGACCGAATTGGCGGGGAATTTTTGTCGTGGATGTGGATATTGCATGCCCTGTCCTGTCGGAATTGAAATACCGACTCAGGCACGAATATCACTGCTTTTGGCAAGAGCACCCTATCAACCATTCATGGAAGATAGCTTTAAGGGAAAGATGGATTTAATCAATCAATGTATAGAGTGTGGCCACTGTAAAAATCATTGTCCCTATGAGCTTGATACGCCAAACCTCTTAAAAAGAGAACTGAAGAAGTATTATGAATTCTACGAAGGTTATATGAAAAAATAAAAAATCTAATCATGCGGTTTTCGGACTGCATGATTAGACTTTTTTTATGCTGAATTTCATTGTGAGTAAAAAGTGAAAGAAATCAACGAGATTTTTCTTTTAATGTTAACTTATATAGACGTTTGGCAGCATACATCTCTGTATCAGCTTTGTTAATGAGATCGTTTACTGAAATAGGGTCTGTAGGATCATATTCAGCAAATCCATGGCTCACGCTGAGAGGATAGTTATGGTGTTGTTCGCTATTATAGAAATCAATGCAGTCTTCAATTTTTCTCCACAGTTCCATGGCTTGCCCTCGGTCACAACCTGGTAATATGAGTAAAAATTCATCACCACCAAATCTGCATACGGCATCAGACTTACGCAACTTTTTAAGAAGCAATTGACTGGTAGCTTGGATTAAGTTGTCGCCTGCTTGGTGTCCATAAGTATCATTCACTATCTTTAGGTGATTTACATCTGTAAAAATAACTGTGAGTTTACTATTGTTTTTACTTGAATGGTCGATTTCCTGTTGCAGGAAAGCTAGGCCCGTTCCGCGGTTTAATATCCCCGTTAGATAATCAGGCGTTTTTAAAATTTTTAGTTGATCTCTTGCTTTCTTACGTTGAGTGATTGAGACTGTACAAAGAATGACTAACAATCCTGCCAAGAAAAAAGTAGAATATCTTTCAAAAATTGAAAGGGGCTTGTTGATGATAATGCTGTCAGCAGGTAGAAGTGCTGGGTTAAGGTCATATTTAGCTAGATATTTGTAATCGAACATATATTTATTAGGGCTTTGTTTTACAACGGGTATATCTTGCGGTTTTTCTCCATTTAGTATACGTAAGAGCATCGATGCTGCGGTCTCACCTTGATAATAACCACTAGAGAGCATTCCGCCGACGATACCCCGTTCCATGTAAAAATCCCAAACTGAATAAATTGGTACAACCGCTGTCTCGGCAATAATACGAATGCTTTCCTCATAAGAAAAAATATTATTAGATTTATCTTTATTGAAACTTAATAATAAGATGATTGTATCATTTGATAGCTTAGCAACACGATCTTGTATTTCAGACATATTCATATCTTCATAAAAGATAAAATTGATGTAAGAAAAGTTTGGAATGACATCATTTAATAATTTTTTATTTGCTTCCCCTGTAAGACTTTTATCATTAATAATGACAATATTTTTGATGTTCGGTTGCAATTTCAGTGCAATTTCAATGGTTTTTTGTACGTCAACCAATTCTAGGACACCGGTAATCAATTTATTATCAGCAAGATCACTATCTTGAAAATAATTTACACCACAAAAGACAATGGGTATGTTGGGGAAAATCTCCCAACCGTACTTGAGTAAGAAGTTATAAGCATCATCATCAGAAATAATAATTCCATCGAAATGTTTATTTTGGAATTTATATTTATATATTTCATAAAGTTTTTGAATATATTCTGGCCCTGTATTTTGTTTAGTATCCATGAATTCATAAGATGCGTCGATATCCGTATTTGCATTGAGGATAGACTTGATACCGCTAATAAGGCTATCTGTCCAGGCCATACCGCTGTGGTATGAATTAAGTACTAGAATTTGTTTTTTCCCAGAATAAGTATCATTAATAATAATACTTTCTTGTGGCAGATCAGACGGTTTGATATTAAATCGTTTCATTTGACTACGATCGAACATATAATGGTTTGGACTATTTTTCACAATGGGGATATTCGAAGGCTTTTCTCCGTGTAATATTCGTTGGGCAAGATTAGCTGCTAGTTCTCCTTGGTAATAGCCACTTGTAAGCATTCCGCCGACAAGCCCAGAACCTAAAGAAAAATCCCATACACCATAGATAGGAACGGTACTGCTTGCTGAAATCTGAGAGATACTTTCTGAATAGGAAAATTTATTACCTGATCGATCTTGAAAAAAAATCAAAAATAGGACTAAACTGTCAGGAGGTAGATGAGCTACGTTTTCTTTGATTTCATTCATATCATACTCTTCTAAAGAGATGAAGTTAACTTGATCTTTAAATTGCGGAATTGTTTCTTGTAACGTTTTTTCAATGGATTTTCCAGTCATGGTATTGTCATTAATGACGTATACATTTTTAGTGGCAGGGTGTAATTTTAAAGCAATATCGAGAGTTGACTTGATATCTTGTCCTTCAACAACACCAGTAAAAAGTGTTTGCCCAGTGAGCATTGAGTCATCAAAATAATTGACCCCACAAAAAACGATAGGTGTATTAGGAAAGAGTTGGTCATGGTACTTTAATAAGAAAGCAAAAGCTGGATCATCAGAGGCGATGATCACGTCAAATCTTTTTTCTTGAAATTTATATTTATATGTCTTAGAGAGTTGGTCAATATAGTCATTATCAGAGATTCTGTGTGTATCCATATATTCAATCTGTAGGTCAATGTTTTGGGCATTTGGACCAAAGACAGAAGTGATTCCCTCGACGATATTATCACTCCATTTATAATCCTTGTGATAGGAATTGAGCACTAAAACAGATTTTTTTGTAATACCTTGCGCCGTGACTGGTAAGATGATACTAATCATTAGGAGTACGATTAGGAAAAGTAGAGAAATACATTTTTTTGTATTAATATATGTCACTATAATTACTAAATCTCCTTTAATATCGAATGAGTATTAATGATGTTTCTAATTTTTAAAATTCGACATATTGAAAAAATTTCCTGCATAGTTCCCATTAATAACTAAGTGCTTAGGGATGTGCATTAAATTCTCATTGAAGAAGTCTTTCTTCAATGAGAATTTTTCGTGTGAACAAATTAGTGAGTGGTACTAAAAACAGATAAAATGCATAGAAGATGAAACCTGAGTCGGCAGCTAGGGCTGCTGCAGGGACCGCTCCTGCAATATTCCACGGGATAAGGGCTGATATTAATATGACAGTGTTTTCTATGTCTAGGGCAAGCTGGTAGGTGGCAAGACCTTTTTTCTCATAGATCTTGTATTGAATTTGATGAGTAAGCATAATTGCAAGAGTCTGGTTGCAGCTAAAGGCGGCTGTGACGATACTTGCAAGTATTGTGGCGGGATACAAATTGATTTTGTCGCTGAGTCTTTCAAAAAAAACTTCAATTTCACTTAATAAACCAGTGCCTTCAAAAATGCCAGAATAAGCAGAAGAAATGAGTACAATCAGAGAAACTTTAAGCATAGAGTAGAGACCTCCACCTTGTATGATCTCTGCGAAAAAACTGACTTTATCCATTTTGTAGCCAGTGGTTATATAGTCGAGCATTTGAAAAAATGTAATGTGTTGAACAAAGAATCCAATCAATATACCAGATAAAATACTGATACCCATTGAGAGTTTTACATCAATCTTAAAAGCGGCAAGAAGGAGGATAATCACAGCAGGAAATAATACAATAGGATTGATCGTAAAGGCATTTAAGATTTCAGATCCGATTTCTTGATTATAAACGGCAAGAGGATTTAAGTATGATAAATAAATATAGCCTATGATAGAGAGTAAGAACGGGATGATCGTGGTTTTAAGCATGTTATTAATATTGATATAAAGTTTCGTATCTGTTAAGGCTGCGACGAGATTGGCACTGGAGGACATAGGGGAGCAACGGTCACCAAAATAGGCACCTGCAATGATTGCACCTGCTGTTACATTGATATCTACATTACCGCTTTTGGCCATAACCATAAGAACAACACCGATCGTTCCCACAGTGCCAAATGAAGTTCCAAGCAAGAAAGATACGATGCAGCATAACAAAAATGCAAACAGTATGAAATACTTTGCACTCATGAAGGCTGTTCCATAATAGACGATAAAGGCAATTGTGCCACAAGCTCTCCAAACCGCAGTAATTGCGCCGATCAGTACAAAAATTTTAATGACAATCAGGGCTTTTTGTGAGCCTTTTAGTATCATCTTACATAAACTACTTAGCCTATAACCTTTGCGTAAGGATACAAAAGTAAAGCCAATAAGTCCTAACAGAAGAGGGACGAGTATTGATACTTCGTTGTAAATGCTAATAAGCAGAGAAACAAAGAAAAGAATAAAGACTAGGATTGTTTCCAAAAAAACACCTCTTTCGTAGTTAATTCATCATTTTTTTGCGATACGCTCTATGATTATTATAACAGAAGCAAAGGGCATGTTTTTTTACGTAATCAAAAGAAAGTATAACACTTTCTCGATTAGAAGTAAGGGTAACTAAGACTTTGGTCTGGGCTGGGGACTGAAGTCAAGTTTTCTTTATAAGACCATAAAATGTAATATCTTTAATTTATAGTAAATTAGTAAGTCGAAAAAAATTAAGAAAATTAAAGGTAAATAATCATTATTCACGAATTTAATTAATGATTTAATAATTACAAATGATTAATTAAATGTACTAATGCTGTATTTTCTAGAATTGTATATATTGGGATAGAAGGGTGACGATATGCAATATACAGGAAGAATCGCTGCTTGTCTCATTGTTTTAACGGCTATTACAGTTATGAGACTATATGCCTATGTTTATGTGGGTTATCCACTGACTGCTCCACCGATCATTGGAGTTATTTTTTTATTTATCGCTTTTAAAGCTGGTGGCCAATATGATAAAGTTAAATTTTTTTCGGAAAAAGATAGTCTAACAGGTTGTTATAATCGAAGGTTTATTAACACTATTTTCCCGACTCTTTTGGCGAAGGTGAAGAAAAACAATGAGAAATTAAGTGTGGCTCTTTTAGATTGCGACAACTTTAAGACCATCAATGATGCACATGGACATGTAAAAGGAGATTTCGTATTACAAGAGCTTTCAACATTGCTGTTAACTCATATCAGGAAAAGTGATATGGTTGCTCGCTGGGGGGGCGATGAGTTTTTAATTATTGCGCCATATGCCGATGAAAATGATATTAAGGTAATTGTTCATCGCTTTGAAGAAAAATTAAAAGAACTATCTGGAAGTTTAAAAATGAGTATTACTGTTTCAAGTGGATTTGCGACCTATCCTCAGGACGCACAAAGAATCGATGAGTTAATAAACATCGCCGATCGTAATATGTATGTACTTAAAAAGAGGAAAACAGATCATTGCTTACGATAATTTTCATAACAGAAAGCAGTGCGAAGGACAACTTATTACTTAACAATTTCAATGTGATCAATAGCTAATTGTTATTGATATCCTTTTAAAAAATTGACTTAATATTTACAATATTCTCAATGATAGTCATTATCAATAAAAGTGTTGACAAAGTAATAATAATGGGATAACCTTATAAACAAGCTGATTAGAAAAACTAAAGGCTGTGAAGTAATATCTGCTTCACAGCCTTTCTGCTTAAATTTTTTATTGGTAAAAAATGTAAATTTTAACTATGTTTATTGACTAAAAAAATATTTGGCAAACTTACTGAAAAGTAGGGACGCAAAGCTATGGATCTAAGGACTATCAGTCTATGATTGCCAGGTTACCCTTGAAAGAGGTATTGAAACCTAGGCATCCGTCTAGGTTTTATTGTTTTTTAAAATAAGATTTAAAGTTGTGACGGAAAACTGGGAAGAGTGGACGAGGAACATAAAGAGATGTTATGGTATTAAGGAATGCCTAAAAATGTTATTTTTTTGTAAATAATTGTCGAATTATCTTCCCTGCAGAGCAACTTTGAAGTTATTATAAAAGTGTAGATCAATTATAAACAAATTAATGTTTATTCTTGAAAATAAAGGAGAAAAAATATGTCGATTAAAACAAAAACAATTACATTGTTATTAATCTCTCTTCTCGTAACAGGTCTTGTCGTCGGTGCATCAGGTATGTATGTTCTTTATGGAAAAACATTAGATGGTACACAAATAGATATGAATGGTCAAGCTCTTGAGCTTGCTGGTGAGGTGAGTGAATTATTTTCTTCATTTAATAGAAGTGGGAAATTTTATGCTGAAGACCCTGACTTAAAATCAGGGGATGCTTCTCGTATACAAGGGAAGATCGATACATATTTTGCTGCGACTTGGGGAGCTGATCATCTCGTTTTTATTAATTCAGCGGGAACTCGTATTGCGACCACTCCGTATGAAGTGAAAGCAATAGGAGCTAGTTTAGCCGATCGCAAATTCTTTAAAGATACAATGAATGATCAAAAATCACACATTAGTGATGTCTTGATTAACAGGGCGACAGGAGTCCCTTCCGTCGTTGTTACCCAACCTGTTAAGGGGGGCGATGGGAAAATGGTGGGAATGATTGCTCAGTCCGTCGACCTAGCAACACTTCAAAACTTTTTGGCCCAAATCAAAGTAGGGCAAACTGGAGTAATTGCCATTGTTGCTCGAGATGGATCACTATTAGCCCATACAAATAGTGACTTACTAAAAGAACAGAAAAAGATTCCTGAAAACACCTTACAGACTGTAATAAATGATCCAGGGCATCTTACTTCATACCAAGATTTAGCAGGGAGAGAGTCTTTGGTTCTCGCCGTGCCTGTTAAAAATACAGATTGGCTCGTTCTTGTTAGCTTACCAAAGAGTGAGATTAAAAGCGATTTTTATGCAAGTTTAATTTCAATGACGATTTCTCTTTTGATTACTCTTCTTATTGTTGGATTTGTGGCATGGATATTCCTGATGAGACTCTTACGTCCGATTGAAGAGATTTCTAAGGAAGTTGCGAAGATTGGTGATGGTGATCTGTCTGTGAGTATTAGCCATTCATCTAATGACGAAATCGGCATATTGGCGCGAGCTGTGTCTAGTGCTATAGAGAATTTTAGAAAAATGATTGTAAAAGTCCAAGAGGCTAGCGAAATGGTGTCGGCTTCTTCTGAAGAATTAACAGCAAATACAGAGCAATTGGCCCAGGCTGCAGATCAAGTGTCAACGGCAATTGCAGATGTAGCTAACGGCACTGGGAATCAAATGCAGGCTGTAGACACCACAATGAACATTGTTGAGCAAATGTCGGCAGGTCTTCAACAAATTGCAGCAAATACGGGTAGTGTTTCTGCTACAGCCGAAAAAACATCAAGTGCTGCTCTCGAAGGTGGCAAAGCCGTTCAAAAGGTTACTAGCCAGATGGCCAACATTGAAACGTCAGTGAATAATTCGGCGATGGTAGTGGCTAAACTTGGTGAACGCTCAAAGGAAATTGGGCAAATCGTTGATACCATTTCTGGCATAGCAGGTCAAACAAATTTATTAGCTTTAAACGCTGCCATTGAAGCAGCTCGCGCTGGAGAACAAGGGCGAGGTTTTGCTGTGGTTGCAGAAGAGGTTAGGAAACTTGCGGAACAGTCTAGCGGAGCGGCAAAAGAAATTGCAACATTGATCGGAGAGATTCAGGGCGATACTGATAAGGCTGTCATGGTTATGAATGAAGGAACAAATGAAGTGAAAAAGGGTACCGAAGTTGCTCATCTAGCTGGACAATCTTTTGTTGAGATTGCTTCTCTTGTTGAAAATGTATCTGATGAAATCCGTGGTATTTCAGCGGCAATTGAAGAGATGGCAGGTGGGAGTCAGCAAATTGTATCTTCTGTAAAAGATATTGCACAAATCAGTAAAGCAACGACTGGTCAAACACAAACGGTATCTGCAGCGACTGAAGAACAGTCTGCATCTATCCAAGAGATTGCTTCTTCCAGTACGGATCTATCCACTATGGCAGGAGATTTACAAGCAATCGTATCAAAGTTTCGAATTTAGAGCAATGTTAGTAAATTAAAGATAAGAATGGAGAGATGAGTGATGTCAAATATAGGCTTTCGTATTTTTCCAAATGTTGATAAACCAGCTAAAACTTTAATTGATGGTTTTAAGGGAATCCCCGTGGCGAATATCGCAGACAATATGAACCGTATGTCATGCATGAACTCTAAAATTCGTCCGGTTAATGATACGCCATTACTTGGTCCAGCATTTACCGTTAAGTCACGTCCAGGGGATAATCTTTTACTGAGTAAAGCTCTTGATCTTGCAGAACCTGGTGATATTATCGTAGTTGATGTCCAAGGCGATTTGACCAATGCCGTTATGGGCGAGTTAATGACCCTCTGGGCAAAGCAAAGAGGCATCGGCGGATTTATTATTGATGGTGCCATTCGTGACCTGGGAGCACTCAAAAAGATGGATATACCTATTTATGCAGTCGGTGTCACTCCGATGGGACCATATAAAGATGGACCTGGTGAAATTAATGTTCCCATCTCTTGCGGAGGTATCGTTGTACATCCAGGGGATATCCTAGTCGGTGATGAAGATGGTATTGTTGTGATAAAAGCTCAGGATGCAGAAGAATTATTGGAAAAATCCAAGGCTACTTCTCGCAAGGAAGACAAAATAAAAGAAGCGATAGCAAACAAGGCGTGGGACCGCACTTGGGTTGATCAATTTCTTGATAAGTTGAACGCTGAAGTTGTGAAGAACAGATAAATGTAGTAGGGATGTGATCGTATGAATTGGGATAATGCTCCGATTCTAGTTGTTCTAGTATTATCAGTGATTGGCAATAATCATACAGTAGCGATTGCTGCATTGGTGTTGTTATTGATTCAAAAATTGAGTTTAATAAGTTTATTTCCTTATATAGAAAGCTATGGCATGAACCTTGGCATCATTATTTTGACGATTGCGGTGTTAAGTCCATTAGCACAAGGACGTATATCTGTAAATGAAATCGGAGGTTTATTCAAGGCACCCGTTGGTCTTGTTGCGATTGTCATTGGAATTTTAGTAGCCTGGATAGCGGGTCAAGGTGTTGTTTTTATGAAAGAATCACCGGAGACAACAACGGCTTTAATCGTTGGTACAATTATTGGTGTTTGTTTCTTTCGCGGCTTACCTGTCGGACCACTTATCGCTGGTGGCATGGTAGCTCTTATTGTAAATGTACTGGATTTCTCAAAGCACTAAAGATATCTTAAATTGATAGAAAAAATCCCTCACCAAACGAAATTGTTGGTGAGGGATTCTCATTTTATTTGATATTAGGATTAGAATTTCAAAGTTGCTCCTAGAGCAGTGCGGTTACTATTGCTACCTCCGTCTGGCATAAAAGAACGATAGTTAAAATTAACGTCCAGATTATGAGTGAGGTTATAGTTAGCTCCAACTTGTAGTTCTTTAAAATCATTAGCTCCAATCAGGGAGGCGTAACCATCTAGAGAAGGTGCTAATGGACTATTGATTGCAGCTCCTACGTATACTTTTGAATTAGAATTATAATCTCTGCTGCCGACAATCGCTCTAATATTGTCATTAAGGTTAACTTGCCCATAAATATCGTTCTTTTGCAATCCAAGTGTAAGATTGTCAGACATCTTGTGTTCGATATAGAAGCCATCATCGATCACGCCGAGAGCGGTCTCACCTTGTGTAAGGTTATTAATAGGGGCGGCAAAACCAGTGCTAAGACCTAAAGTGAGTAATGAAACAACAGTAAGTGCGATTTTTTTCATGAGAAGCCCTCCTAACATATTTATGTCTGTCTCGTAAGAGACAGTTTATTCACTCGTTTCATGGTATGGATTAATGTAATGACCTCCTAGATTTAATTATATCTTCTAAATGTGACAAAAATATGACAGAAGTATGATAAGTGTGTGACCTTATTTTATAAGAAAAAGTTAAAAGACCTGCGAAAAACTCTCAGAAGAATTTTACAGGTCTTTTAATTTAGAATAAAAAATATTTATTTAGCACATTCTTATTGTCCATGATCCTTTTCCTGGGCAAGCAATTTTTCAATATCAGCAATTAATTGATTTGGTGAAGTGATTGGGGCATAACGATTATAAACATTACCCTTCCCATCAATTAAGAATTTTGTAAAGTTCCACTTAATCGATTTGCCGAGTAGGCTAGGGGTCTTTTCTGTAAGATAAGTAAATAAGGGATCAGCCTTAGAGCCTTTGACATCAATCTTTGAAAAAACAGGAAAGGTAACGCCAAAGTTTATTTGACAAAAAGTAACAATCTCTTGATCGCTCCCAGGTTCTTGCTTCAAAAATTGATTACACGGAAAAGCCAATACCGTGAATTTATCTTTCCCATATGTTTCATAAAGTTGTTGTAATTGTTGGTATTGAGATGTAAATCCGCATTTACTAGCCGTGTTGACAATGAGCAGAACTTTACCTTTATAATCAGATAAAGATTGTTGCTTTCCATTTACAGTATTCACTGAAAATTCATAAATACTCATAAGAACCTCCCTATTTTATAATTTTGAACATTCGATTGATTTCAATTAGAATTTACACAATCGAATTAAAAGTGTCAATACCCAAATTACGTTATAACTCTTTAGAACGATCTTT
Organism: Pelosinus sp. sgz500959; assembly: GCF_042610375.1. Taxonomy (NCBI): domain Bacteria; kingdom Bacillati; phylum Bacillota; class Negativicutes; order Selenomonadales; family Sporomusaceae; genus Pelosinus; species Pelosinus sp. sgz500959. Next base: position 159,567 of record NZ_JBGJZL010000009.1, on the reverse strand, counting down.
ATCCCGATTTTATAATGCTGAAACAGTTCGTTCTTCTCCCAGATGGTGGAGGCGTGTCTAATTTATTGTACATTATTGATTTATTTCCACTATGTTATACAGCAGGCAATCAAAAGAAGTGATATGATTGCCTGCTATTTTTTGAATTCTGCCCTCCTTATGTGATACTTAATGATTGGCATGTAACTTGCATAAATAGACTGTAGATATTCTAAAGTCTATTGTTTAATTGAAATAGAGGAGGCAACAGAAATATGCAAGAGGTAGTAATCGTTGGTGCGGCAAGAACTCCAATTGGTGACTTTCTGGGAGCGCTGAAAGATGTGAGTCCTATTGATCTTGGGGTGGCAGCTGTAAACGGAGCCTTGGCGAGAGCCAATTTAGGTGCCGATCAGGTCGAGGAAGTTGCTTGTGGTATGATTTATAAAGGTGGCGCAAAAGGAAATCCAGGTCGTCAGATTCAATTAAAATGCGGAATGCCTGTTGAGAGTTATGCATATACCGTTGATCAACAATGTGGTTCTGGTATGAAAGCTTTTGAGTCGATTGTACAGTCGATTATGTTAGGAAAAATAGATAGCGGTGTGGCTGTTGGTGTAGAAAGTATGTCCCAAGCTCCTTATTTACTAAAAGGTGCTCGCGAAGGTTATCGTATGGGGAATGGAGAGATTCTTGATTCAATGCTTTACGATGGTTTAGTTTGTGCAATGCAGGGATATCATATGGGGATTACGGCAGAGAATTTAGCTGAACGCTATCATATTTCTCGTTTAGAGCAAGATGAGTTAGCTTTTCTTAGCCATCAGCGAGCAAGTGCTGCGATTAAGAACGGAATCTTTACGGAGGAGATTGTACCAGTTACGATTGAAACACGACGTGGGTCAATCGTGGTAGATACGGATCAGCATCCGAGAGCTGATCTTACAGCGGAAAAACTTGCTAGTATGAGACCTGCTTTTCAAAGAGGAGGTACAGTAACAGCTGGTAATGCGTCGAGTGTAAATGATGGTGGGGCAGCTCTAGTACTGATGTCTGCCGACAAAGCTCGCGAACTGGGTATTCAGCCTCTCGCTCGCATTCTTGCTACAGCAAATGTAGGAGTACATCCAGAAGTTATGGGAATTGGCCCGGCCTTTGCTATTCCTAAAGCGTTAAAGTTTGCTAATTTGACCAAAGAACAAATCGATTATTATGAAATAAATGAGGCTTTTGCGGCTCAATTTATAGGAGTCAATCGAGAATTAGATCTCAATCTGGAACACGTTAATCGTAATGGGTCAGGAATTGGTCTTGGTCATCCTGTGGGGTGCACTGGGGCAAGAATCATTGTATCACTTCTATATGAATTGAAACGTTCTGGTGGACGTTATGGTGTCGCATCCTTATGTGTTGGTGGCGGACCTGCCATTGCCGTTGTTATTGAGGCAATTTAAAAAAAACACATAAAAATCAAAATTTATCCGTCTTATCTAAAACGACTTTGATGGAATAAGGCGGGCGGATTCTCATCTTACATTGCCTATATTTGAGTACGATTTTTTCTTATAAAGGAACAACTTGCTTTTTCATACACATACATTTTATAATTAGAAAATCAATAATCGAAGACTAGGCAGGAAAGAGGAGATAGATGTGATTATTAAACCTAAATTTAAAGGATTTATTTGTACGACAGCTCATCCAGAAGGCTGCGCTCGTTCTGTGAAGGAACAGATTGATTATGTGAAACAACAAAGCCCGGTTAAAGGACCGAAAAACGTTCTTGTGATTGGCGCGTCAACTGGCTATGGGTTGGCTTCTAGAATCGTTTCGACTTTTTCCTCAGGCGCAAATACGATTGGTGTTTTTTTTGAAAAACCCGCTGCTGGGAATAAAACGGCTACCGCTGGGTGGTATAATACAGTTGCTTTTGAACAAGTAGCGAAAGAAGAAAACTATTATGCAAAGAGCATTAATGGTGATGCTTTTTCTACAGAGACCAAAGAAGAAGTAATTGAGCTGATTAAAAAAGATCTTGGGCAGGTTGATTTGGTTATTTATAGTCTTGCTGCGCCGAGAAGAGTGCATCCTGTGACCGGAGAGACATTAGTTTCTTCCATTAAACCAGTAGGTAAATCTTTTACTAGTAAAAATCTTGATTTTCATAGCGAAAAGGTTGCTGAAATCACACTTGAACCTGCTAGTGATGAAGAAGTAAGGCAAGCCGTAGGGGTCATGGGTGGTGAAGATTGGGAAATGTGGATCGAAGCTCTGCGTAATGCAGGAGTTTTGGCTACTGGAGCGACGACAATCAGCTATTCCTATATTGGACCTGAACTTACCTATCCCATCTATCGAGAAGGAACGATTGGTAAGGCAAAAGGAAGTCTAGAAGCTGCGGCACAGAAAATACACAGTGAGCTCAGTTCTCAGGGAGGAAAGGCATTTGTTTCTGTGAATAAAGCTTTAGTCACACAAGCCAGTACGGCTATTCCAGCCATGTCTTTATATATGTCCTTATTATTTAAGGTTATGAAGGAAAAGGGTATTCATGAAAATTGTGTTGAACAAATCTATCGATTGTTTATCGAGCAATTGTATTCTACACACATGACGTTAGATGAAAAAGGTAGGATTCGCCTTGATGATTGGGAAATGAAGGAAGAAGTTCAACGGGAAGTATTAGCCTTATGGCAAGATGTTTCAACAGAAAATGTAGGTGCACTTTCTGATGTGGCGGGGTATCGTAATGATTTCTTCCGTTTGTTTGGTTTTGGATTTGATGATGTCGAATATGATCAAGATGTAGATATACAATTAGCTATTCCAAGTATTAATGACTAGGTATAGCTAACGATAAAATGATATCTAAAAAGTAAGTAGGACATGAAAAGAGACTCCCACTTATAAAAGTGGGAGTCTTAACGTTGTATAAAACAAGGACGAGAGTACTCGATGCAGTGCTCAGGAGGTACGATGGACTTATTTCTTATCATGGTAAGCTTGATTTTACTTATGTATTTTGCTTACCGAGGTTATTCGATTATTCTTGTTGCCCCTTTGTTTGCGATTGTTGCTGCTTTTACAGAGTTTAGTTCAATGCCTGTTTATAGTGAAATTTTTATGATTAAAGCAGCAGAATATTTTAAGACGTATTTTCCCATCTTTCTCTTAGGGGCTGTTTTTGCCAAAATTATGGAGGCAGGGGGAATGGCAAGTTCAATTGCCGCTATTATTTCTCGCTCATTAGGAAAGGAACGAGCCATTCTAGCAGTACTTCTAGGGTGTGGTGTTTTAACCTATGGTGGCTTAAGTGTCTTTGTGGTTGTCTTTGTCATGTATCCTTTTACAGCTTTGTTATTTCGTGAAGCTGGTATTCCAAAACGTCTAATCCCTGCAACTCTTTGGATGGGAATTTTCACCTATGCCATGGTTGCAATCCCTGGCACGCCTCAAATTCAAAATATTATCCCCACAACTTTCTTTGGAACCTCAACATGGGCATCACCTATTAGTGGTTTTTTAAGTGCTCTCGTTTATTTTGCCATTTCTTGGTGTTGGGTGACTTATCGATATCGGAAGTTAGCCAGTCAAGGTGAAGGTTATGGTAATCATGCCAAACATGAACCAGAACATCTTGGCAGCAAGATCTTGCCTCATTGGACTCTATCATTATTGCCCTTGGTGGCCGTTATTCTAGTTAATCTCTATATGAGCAATCCTTTTGATTGGAGCTTGGCATATCATTGGGATCCACAGATGTTAGAGCCTTTTAAAGCGTTGCAACTTTCATTGCTTAGTTCAAGTGTGCAAAAAATATATGCAATCTGGTCTTTGGATATTGCTTTGTTTGTTGGTATTGTACTAGCTGCCATTGTCGGTTGGAAACCCATTGGACGAAAAGGTGGAATGGTGCATGTTTTTAATGCAGGCGCCCAATCTTCTTTGTCGGCAATTTTAAATACGGCATCAGGATATGCTTTTGGTAGTGTAATTTCAAAATTAGCTGGATTTTCAGTTGTTAAGCAAGCATTATTGAATCTAAATATCGGGTCAGGTCCCTTACTATCCGTGGCAATTACTACAAATATCATGGCTGCTTTAACTGGCTCAGCATCTGGTGGTATGACGATTGCCTTGGGGATGTTAGGCAGTGATTGGCTTTCATGGGCACAATCAATTGGTATGTCTCCTGATATTCTTCATCGAATCATTTGCCTTGCATCTGCAGGGATTGACGCTGTTCCTCATAATGGCGCTTTAGTGACAGTGATTAGCGTTTGTGGCTTATCTCACAAAGAATCCTATTATGATTTATTTATGTTAATGATTCTCAAGACTTTTGTAGTGTTCTTATTTATTGCACTCTATAGTTTTTTTGGTATTGGATAAGGATAAATAGAAAAGAATAGACCTAGTTAATCGAAAAGCGTATGCTGAATTTTTGATCTGAATGGATTGAGATTTTGGTATACGTTTTTTTGTGAATATTTTTATCGATATGATTGAAGCTGTTGTATAGATAGTTAGACAATTATGTCGCTGTATGTAGACGGATTTTTGTGAATAAACTGTCTAAGATCATGATGGAATTTCAAAATAACGAGGAAATTGCCCTTAAGAAGTGGATCATAGTAGATCTTTTAGGCTAATTCATGAATGTTTGCCCTATTGGCACACTATTTGCATTACTAATGAGCATATAGAACTCATCAAGGAGAGTGTCATTATGGCTAAATTTATTAGTGAGTTAGAAGCGGCGGAGCTTATAAAGGACGGAGACACGGTTGGTATTAGTGGATTTGTTGGTATCGGTCATCCTGAGGCTTTAAGCATTGCGATTGAAAAAAGATTTTTAGAGCAAAGTAAACCCAGAGACCTAACATTGATGTATTGTGCTGGACAAGGAGACGGTAAGGAACGCGGCCTTAATCATTTTGGAAATGAAGGTATGGTCAAACGAGTTATTGGCGGTCACTGGAATTTGGCACCACGGTTGGGTAAACTTGCAGTGGAAAATAAAATTGAAGCTTATAACTTCCCACAAGGCACTTTGGCTCAATGGCTTCGCAGTATTGCAGGACGCAAACCAGGTATCATTACTAAGGTTGGCTTAGATACATTTGTTGATCCTCGAGTTGAAGGCGGCAAGATTAGTGCAATCACGACTGAGGATTTGGTAGAGGTGATTGAACTTGGCGGCGAAGAGTGGCTATGGTATAAACCCTTCCCTCTGAATGTAGCCTTAATCCGGGGAACGAGTGCTGATGAACGCGGTAACATTACCATTGAACGTGAAGCTGCTTCGGTAGAAATACTATCAATGGCCCAGGCTGCTAAGGCCTCTGGCGGTATCGTTATTGCCCAGGTTGAACGCGCTGTGGCGAATGGAAGTTTAAATCCTTTCGATGTAAAAGTCCCTGGCATTGTAGTGGATTATATTGTAGTGGCTGAAGAGGCCGAAAATCACATGCAAACCTTTGGGGAACAATACAATCCTGCATATTCAGGTGAAATTCGTGTTTCACTGTCGGCAATTAAGCCAGCGCCTCTTGACGAACGCAAGGTTGTTGCTCGTCGTGCAGCAATGGAACTGATAAATGATGCGAAAGTAAACCTTGGTATTGGCATGCCAGAAGTGATTTCGATGGTAGCCAATGAAGAGGGGATTGGCGACAAGATGACTCTCACTGTAGAGGTTGGTCCAGTTGGTGGTGTACCTGCAGGTGGACTAAGTTTTGGTGCAGCAACCAATGCAGAAGCAATTATTGATCAAGCCTATCAGTTTGATTTTTATGATGGTGGCGGTGTCGACTTAGCTTACCTGGGTCTTGCTGAAACCGATCAAGAAGGTAATATCAATGTAAGCAAGTTTAAAGGTCGAGTCGCTGGTTGTGGTGGTTTTATTAATATTACACAAAATTCCAAACGTGTAGTATTTTGCGGTACATTTACGGCAAGTGGGCTAAAAGTTAAGGTTGCTGACGGTAAATTAACAATCATGACTGAGGGCAAAGCTAAAAAATTCTTAAAAAATGTTGAACAAATTACATTTAGTGGTAAGTATGCGCAAAAAGTAAACCAACCAGTACTCTATATTACAGAACGGGCCGTGTTTGAATTGACTGGTGAAGGTATGGTATTGATTGAAATTGCACCAGGAGTTGATTTGGAAAAAGATGTTTTGGCATTGATGGATTTTGCGCCAATTATCTCACCAACTCTGAAATTAATGGATGAACGTATTTTCCGTGATGAATTAATGGGTCTAAAAAAATAAATAAATAATATTTTTAAATATAAAGGAATGGTGTCATTATGAGAGAAGTTGTAATTGTAAGTGCAGTTCGTACTGCCGTTGGTAGTTTTAATGGTTCATTAACGCCTTTTTCAGCAGTGGATCTTGGTAGTATGGTTATTAAAGAGGCCATTACGCGCGCTGGTGTAGAAAAAGAAAGTATTGATGAAGTTATTTTTGGTAATGTTCTTCAAGCTGGTCTTGGGCAAAATCCAGCACGTCAGGCTGCGATTAAAGCAGGTATTCCGATTGAAGTTCCTTCTTTTACTGTCAATAAAGTTTGTGGTTCAGGTTTAAAAACTGTCAACTTAGCAGCTCAAGCTATTATGGCTGGCGATGCTGATATTGTTATAGCAGGCGGTATGGAAAGTATGACAAATGCGCCTTATTTACTTGATAGTAAAGCGCGCCAAGGATATCGGATGGGACATTCCCAGGTTACTGATGTCATGATTCAAGATGGTCTATGGTGTGCATTTAATGATTATCACATGGGCATAACGGCTGAAAACGTAGCTGAAAAATATGGAATTAGCCGCGAGGCCCAAGATCAGTTGGCTGTGAATTCACAAAATAAAGCAGTTAAAGCCATTGAAAGTGGTGCTTTTAGCAAAGAAATATTGCCAATCACGATTAAAAGTAAAAAAGGCGATACTGTTTTCGCAACAGATGAATATCCTAAGAGTGGCACAGTTCTTGAGAAGGTCGCTGCTTTGCGGACAGCCTTCAAAAAAGATGGTACTGTGACAGCTGCGAATGCTTCTGGCATTAATGATGGGGCTGTAGCATTGGTACTGATGTCTGCTGATAAAGCGAAAGAACTTGGCATTAAACCGATGGCTCGGATTCGTTCTTTTGCTTCAGGCGGCGTTGATCCAAGCATTATGGGAATGGGACCAGTACCAGCTACACGTAAGGCACTAACCAAAGCAGGCTTAACTGTTGCTGATCTTGATTTGATTGAAGCCAATGAAGCTTTTGCAGCTCAATTTTTAGCAGTGGGTCAAGAACTTGGTTTTGATCAAGAAAAAGTAAATGTAAATGGTGGCGCTATTGCGATTGGTCATCCAATTGGTGCAAGCGGAGCACGAATTTTAGTGACTCTTCTGTATGCTATGGAAGCAAGAGATGCAAAAATTGGACTTGCGACCTTGTGCATTGGCGGTGGGCAGGGCGTAGCCACCATTATTGAACGGATTTAGAGAAAGGATTATACTTTCTGATTCTGTAAAACTGATAGTGCCAATAGCTTGTCTATTGGCACTATCCTTGAAAAGTTATGTGAGTCTTTTCACAAACATTGTTTTCCAATGATTTATGATATTCATAAATCTTATTTAAAATATGAGGAGGCTATTATTATGGAATTTCAATTGACTGAAGATCAAAAAATGGTGCAAAAGTTAGCGCGAGATTTTGCTGAAAAAAAACTGACACCAACTGTTAGCAAACGGGATCATGAAGAAGAATTTTCCCGTGAATTAGCCGATGAAATGGGGGCAATGGGCTTAACGGGTATTTGTTTTCCAGAAGAATATGGCGGTTCTGGCGGCGATGTCATGAGCTATATTTTGGCAGTGGAAGAATTATCAAAAGCTGATGATGGCATTGGTATTACATTGTCGGCAACAGTATCACTTTGTGCATGGCCGATCTATGCTTATGGTACAGAAGAACAAAAACAAAAATATTTGGTCCCTCTAGCAGAAGGTGAAAAAATAGGTGCTTTTGGTTTGACCGAGCCTAATGCAGGTACAGATGCAGCAGCCCAGCAAACTGTTGCAGTGGTTGATGGTGATGATTATATTCTCAACGGGAGTAAAATATTTATTACCAATGCAGGTGAAGCGGAAACTTATGTGATTTTTGCGATGACAGATAAATCAAAAGGTGTAAAGGGTATTACTGCGTTTATCGTGGAAAAAGATATGCCTGGGTTTAGTTTTGGTAAAAAAGAACATAAAATGGGGATTCATACTTCATTAACCAATGAGCTAGTATTCCAAGATGTACGGATACCAAAAGAAAATGTGTTGGGTAAAGTCGGCGAAGGTTTTAAAATTGCCATGAGTACCTTAGACGGTGGTCGTATCGGTGTAGCTGCTCAAGCATTAGGTATTGCTCAGGCTGCTCTTGATCATGCCATTAAATATTCAAAAGAACGGGTACAATTCGGTCAGGCTATTTCTAAAAACCAAGCAATTGCTTTTATGTTAGCTGATATGGCGACTAAAGTTGAAGCGGCTCGTTTATTGGTTTATCGTGCAGCTTATCTAAAAGACCAAGGCGTGTCTTATTCGAAAGAAGCGGCCATGGCAAAATTATATGCTTCTGATGCGGCCATGGCGGTCACGACGGATGCCGTACAAATTTTTGGCGGCTATGGTTATAGCCGGGAATATCCAGTAGAACGCCTAATGCGTAATGCTAAGATTACACAAATTTATGAAGGAACCAACCAAGTTCAACGCATGGTTATTTCGGGCGCTATTTTACGCTAAGCACGGATAACTAAGTTTGCTTACAAAACAGGAGGATTAAAATAATGGAAATAGTCGTATGCGTTAAGCAGGTTCCTGATACAACAGAAGTGAAAATAGATCCAGAAACCAATACCTTGATTCGACAAGGGGTACCGAGTATTGTGAATCCCTTTGATAAAAATGCTTTGGAAGCTGCATTACAACTCAAAAGTCAGTATGGTGGCAAAGTGACTGTTCTTTCGATGGGCCCCTTGCAAACAAAAGAGGCTCTTAAAGAGTGTTTAGCGATGGGGGCTGATGAAGCGGTACTGATGAGTGATCGCGCCTTCGGTGGGGCTGATACGCTAGCGACAAGTCATACCTTGGCAGCTGGCATTAAAAAAATGGGAAAAGTTGATATTATTCTTTGTGGTAAACAAGCAATTGATGGAGATACAGCTCAGGTCGGACCTGAAATTGCTGAACATTTAGATATTGCTCAAGTAACCTATGTAGCAAAAATTACTCAGGTGGATGGGGACGTCATTCGTGTTGAACGGGAACATGAAGAAGGCTATGAAGTGATTGATGCTCAAATGCCTGTATTGTTGACTGTCGTTAAATCGATTAATGAACCTCGTAGTGCAACAGTGAAAGGTATGATGAAAGCCAACCGCAAAGAGATTCCAGTGTGGTCAGCAGCTGATGTTGATATTCAGGCGAGTGTCATTGGTCTGAAAGGGTCACCCACTCAAGTACGTCGTATCTTCACTCCAGAGCAACGTGTACAGGGAGAATTGATTGAGGCTGATACGCCGCGTGAGGCGGCTGGGATTCTCGCTAAACGATTAGTTGATGCAAAAATAATATAGATAGGGAGGTGGAAAAATGGCTGTAGAAGTAAATAAAGAAGAATGCATTGGTTGTAGTGTGTGTGTGAGTACTTGTCCTTTTGGTGCGATTGTCATGGAAGATGGGAAAGCTGTTATCACGGATGCCTGTACAGTTTGTGGTGCTTGCGTTGATGTTTGTCCAGTAAGCGCAATTACTCTTAAAGTGGAAAAAAAGGAAATTTCCATAAACAAGGCTGATTATAAAGGTGTCTGGGTTTATATCGAACAAGGGGATGGGCAAGCACGTCATGTTGGCTATGAATTGTTAAATGAAGGGCGTAAACTGGCTGATGAGATGGACGAAGAACTCTCAGGTATTATTATTGGTGATCAGGTAGAACATCTTGCCCAGGAAGCCATTGCCAGAGGTGCTGATAAGGTTTATTTAGTTCAAGGTGCAGAATTTAGTCATTATAGTACAGATGCCTATACCATCACTCTGACAGATCTAATTCATACTTATAAACCTGCTGTTATACTCATGGGAGCAACCAATGACGGACGGGATTTAGGACCTCGCGTTGCCTGCCGCGTTGGTACGGGACTCACTGCTGATTGTACAAAACTGAGTATTGATGAAACGACTGGTCTTGTTGCTTGGACGCGCCCTGCTTTTGGTGGTAATATTATGGCAACGATTTTGTGCCCAGATCATCGGCCGCAGATGGGGACCATACGTCCTAATGTATTTAAACGTCCAGTTCCAGACTATTCTCGCATTGGTGAAGTGGTGCAGGTTGCTAGCAAAGTTAAAACAGAAGATATTCGTACAAAACTCATTGATGTACTGAGAGTATGTACAGCATCATGTAATTTAGAAGAAGCCGATATTATTGTATCTGGCGGACGCGGCATGAACAAACCAGAAAGCTTTGCTCTAATCGAAGAGTTGGCTAATGTACTAGGAGGGGCCGTTGGAGCTTCACGAGCCGTTGTAGACGCTGGCTGGAAGCCTGCATTGCATCAAGTAGGGCAAACAGGTAAGACAGTAGGTCCTAAAGTGTATTTCGCCTGTGGCATTTCTGGCGCCATTCAGCATGTGGCTGGTATGTCGTCTTCTGATATTGTTATTGCCATTAACAAAGATCCAGATGCGCCGATTTTCAAAATCGCCAATTATGGAATTGTCGGTGATGTCATGGAAGTCATTCCAGCATTAATCGAAGAGTTTAAAAAAATTAAAGCTGTATAGGTTGTACGTTCTTAAGTACGAAAAATCCAGGCAATTGTATTGTCTGGATTTTAACTCGTACATTGAGGATTCATTAAATGAAGGAGAGTGCTCATAATGGAAATTAAACGTGTATTAGTCATTGGTGCAGGTCAAATGGGGAGCGGTATTGCTCAGGTTATGGCGCAAGGCGGACTTGAGGTCATCTTGCAAGATATTAAAGAAGAGTTTGTTCAAAAAGGTATTAAGGGTATTGAGAAAAACTTAAATAGAGCCATTGAAAAAGGCAAAATGTCCGTTGAAGCAAAAGATGAAGTCATGAAAAATATTTGTGGCGTTGTTGAGTTAGATTCTGCTTCATGTCAGGTTGATTTAGTGGTAGAAGCAGCCATTGAGAATATGGAGATCAAAAAGAAAATTTTTAAAACTCTCGATGAATTATGTCCAGGCCATACGATTTTGGGAACCAATACTTCTTCTATGCCAATCACTGCCGTTGCTGCTGCTACAAAACGTCCAGATCGGGTCATTGGTATGCATTTCTTCAATCCAGCCCCAGTCATGAAATTAGTAGAAGTGATTAATGGTTTAGGGACGAGTGAAGAAACTTTTACTAAAGTGCAAGCTCTAGCGCAAAAACTAGGAAAAACACCCGTTAAAATTGCTGATTTCCCTGGTTTTATTGGCAATCGAATTGTGATTCCTATGATTAATGAAGCGATCTTTGCTTTAATGGAAGGCGTAGCTAGTGCTGAAGACATTGATAATGTAGCAAAACTGGGATTCAATCATCCGATGGGACCTCTTGCTCTATCAGATCTCATTGGTAATGATACGGTTCTTTATATTATGGAAGTGTTACATGAAGGTTATGGTGACCCTAAATATCGTCCATGCCCACTACTCAAGAAAATGGTGCAAGCAGGATACCTTGGACGTAAATCAGGTAAGGGATTCTATGATTACAGCGTAAAGTAAGATAAAAAAGAACTCCTAGTTTCGCACAAAGGCGTGAACTAGGAGTTCTTTTGTTCGTGGAATTATTTTTTCATTACAGTAGCTTTACCATCAATTACGATTGTACCTTCTTGATTCGTGACGACTGTTTTAAGGATTAAGCGATGTTTAGCTTCGATTTTTTCAATGACCTCGACAGTAGCAGTGACTGTATCGCCAATTTTTACAGGGGCTTTAAACGCTAATTCTTGCCCTAGGTAAATGGTATTAGCGCCAGGTAGGGTTGTGCCAAGGACAGCTGAAATAAAACCAGCTGAGAGCATGCCGTGAGCAATGCGTTCTTTAAAGAGGCTCGTTTTTGCAAATTCCGAATTAATGTGTACGGGATTAAAATCACCAGTGATACCTGCATAAGTATAGACGTCATATTCACTTACTGTCTTAGACATACTAGCTGTGTCGCCAACTTGGATCTCTGCAAATTGTCGATCTTGTACCATTTTAAAATCCCCCTTTTTATTTTTAGACCCAGAAATTGTATCAATTTCTGGGTCCAAGTAACAAGGTATGATTATGTGTGATTACAGTAGCCCTGTCGTTGTGTGAAGAGCAATAATGACAAATACCATGGCTGTTTTTAAGCAAGTCAGTACAAAAATATCTTTGTATGAATCTTTGTGGGTCATACCGCAGACGGCAAGTAACGTGATAACTGCTCCGTTGTGAGGAAGAGTATCCATACCACCAGATGCCATTGAAGCTACGCGATGGAGGATTTCAGGTGACATACCGATCGTGTTTGCCCAAGCTAACCAGTCTTTAGCCATCAAATCTAAGGCAATTGACATACCGCCAGAGGCTGAGCCTGTAACACCAGCTAATACGTTAACGGTTACGGCTTCGGATACGAGTGGTGATCCTCCAACTTTGATAGACATTAAAGCGCTAGAAATATCTTTGAAACCTGTAAGTGAGGCAATAACATTACCATAACCAACTTCAGAGGCTGTATTCATGATGGCGAGCAAAGAACCGATTGCGCCAGCGTTTAAAGATTTGGCTAAAGCACCTTTACCTAAATTCTTATAACCGAGGGCAATTGACAGTAAGATACCAGATACGAGGGCAATGATCAAGGACCAAATACTAATAACATTTTTAATTGCTGGTGCAACTAGAGGAAGTTTCATTGCTTGGAAAGACGCAAGCATTGTAGGGTCCCAAGTAAAGACGCGAGTCATTACATAGTTTACAACTAAGACAGTGAGTAAGGGGAGGATGGAGAGTTGTAATGAAGGGAGTGACATGGTTTCTTTAACTTCAGGTTCATTGAGGGTGTGAATGCCATAACCTTCACCAGCATCAGCAGCCTGTTTGCGGCGACGCTCTAACCACATGATTCCAAGGCTGAAAATACCAATACCACCAATGAGACCTAAGAAAGGGGCAGCATAAATGTTTGTACCAAAGAAATTAGTAGGAATGAGATTTTGAATTTGTGGTGTGCCTGGCAGGCAGTCCATGGTAGCCGTAAAAGCTCCTAAGGCAATTGTCGCTGGTAAGAGTCTTTTTGGAATGGCAGCTTCTTTAAATAAAGCAGAAGCAAAAGGATATACAGCAAAAACAACAACGAAGAGGCTTACACCGCCATATGTGAGTGCGCCACCGGCTAAAACAACAGCCAAGATGGCACGTTCTTTCCCAAGTGATTTCATAATCGCATGAGCAATCCCTTTAGCTAGTCCAGTATCTTCCATTAATTTGCCGAAGACGGCACCAAGTAAGAATACGGGGAAAAAGGATTTAATGTAAGTAACGGCTTTGGCCATAAATAATTCTGTATAAGCTGGCATGAGTGGTAAGCCTGACATCGAAGCGGCAAGTAAAGCAAATACAGGAGCAAATAAAATAACCGAAAACCCTCGATAAGCAAAGAACATTAACAAAAATAAACTAAGGATAATACCGACAACTTCCACAATAATGACCTCCTCTGTTTTATTCATTAGCCTTAAGACAAGTTGACCGGCTTTCTAACTTCTTGGTAAGCCGCCTTCTCCTCTGTCTTTCACTATAACCTTTAATATATGCAAATACTATGCCAATTCGAAATAGGCTGAATTCTATAGACGGTACGAAAAATATGTATAGGTAGATAGACAACATGTATAAAAAAATCGACATAAAATAAGAGGTATCTGAGGATGAGTGTCTAATAAAACTAAAGAGTAAGGATATGGAGGTAGAGAATGCGGGTAAAAAATTTAATGAATACAAACATAGTGATGGTTTTACCAACGATAACGATGAAAGAAGTTGCCATTCGTTTGCAGGAAGCAAGTGCTGATGAGGCTTTTGTGGTCAATCGTGAAGGGCAATTAATCGGTTGTATGGGTAAAAATGAATTTATTAAAGCTTTATCCATGGAAAGTGGACATGAAGTGCAAGTTCAAGATGTGATGGAGAATAAGTGGATTGCTCTAACTCCTTCAATGACAATTAAGGAATTAGAGGAACAAATTAAGATAGATGACTATGATTTTTTTCCAGTCTTTAATGAAGAAAATAGTCTTGTTGGGATATTAAAAACGGTTGAGGTGAGAAAGGCCCTATCAAAAGAATCATTATCGTTGATTACAGAAATGCAATCTGTGCTTAATGGCGTTTATAATGGGGTTATTGCAATCAATCTTGAAGGAATTGTTGTCTTATTTAATGCGGCAGCAGAACTTCTGACTGGTTTGACTGCTGATGCTGTGATTGGGCACTATATTAATGATGTTGTACCCAATACAGGATTGATTCGTGTCATGGAAACGGGTGTGGCAGAGCTGAATCAACAGCAAAACATTGGACGTTGTCATATTATTACCAATCGTTCCCCCATTCGTAATGCAAATGGAATTATGGGGGCTGTTGCTGTATTTCAAGATATTACTGAATTGCAAGCAGTGGCTGCCGAACTAGAAAATGTAAAAAACTTAAAAAGTACCCTGGAATCAGCAATTGAAAGTATTTTTGAAGGAATTGTTATTGTTGATGAAAAGGGCATTATCACTATGATCAATCAATCTTATTGTGATTTTCTTGGCGTTGAAGCTGGGAAAGTTGTAGGGAGCTATGTAGCAGATGTTATCCCCAATACTCGAATGCATGTTGTAGCACAAGGCGGCAAAGCAGAAGTAACAGATATTCAAAGAATAAATGAGCATAATTGTGTAGTGACTCGAATTCCGATTATTAAAGAGGGAAAACTCGTTGGAGCTGTAGGCAAGGTTATTTTTAAAGACGTTAAAGATTTAAAAATACTTTCAATTAAATTAAATAAGTTGCAGTTTGAATTAGAGTATTATAAAGAAGAACTACGAAAAGTGTATGGTGGTAAGCATACCTTTGATACGATTATTGGTGAGAGTGAAAAGATGCAGTGGACGAAAGCCATTGGGGCTAAGGCAGCGAAAGGTAATTCTACTGTTCTAATTTTAGGGGAAAGTGGGACTGGCAAAGAATTATTTGCTCATGCCATTCATAATGATAGTTTAAGACATAATGGCCCATTTATTAAAGTCAATTGTGCGGCAGTACCTGATAATCTTTTGGAATCGGAATTGTTTGGCTATGACGAAGGGGCTTTTTCTGGTGCTAAAAAAGGCGGCAAACCAGGTCGGTTTGAACTGGCAAATGGTGGGACGATCTTCTTAGATGAGATTGGTGATATGCCTCTTTCCATGCAAGCTAAGATGCTGCGTGTATTGCAAGAAAGAGAGTTTGAGCGTGTCGGCGGAACTAAAACATTAAAGCTAGATTTACGGATTATCGCAGCGACTAACCGAGATTTAGAAAAAATGATTGAGGAAGGAAAATTTCGTCAAGACTTATATTATCGCTTAAATATTGTATCTCTTAATATTCCTCCACTACGGGAACGGACAGAGGATATTCCTATGTTATGCAATGTATTGTTAAAGAAAATCAATCGACAGGTACAACATTGTGTCGAAGGGGTATCGGTAGCGACTCTGCAACTCCTGATGAACTATAATTGGCCAGGAAATGTAAGAGAACTAGAAAATATACTGGAAAGAGCAGTCAATTTAATCGATGAGGATGAAGTCTTTATTGTACCTGAACATTTAGCACCTGCGCTCAGAAAAATTAACAAAGCAAAGAGCCAAGTAGACAGCGCAGACAACTTAGCTGGAATGATGGGCGATGCAGAGCGGCAAGCCATTTTAAAAGCATTGGAAACTGCAGGGGGCAATAAGAGTGAAGCTGCCAAAATCTTAGGTATTCATCGATCTGGTTTTTATCAAAAAATGAAGAAATATAACATTCAGTAACTAAAAAATCAATCTGCACTCGTTGATAACTCGACGAGTGCTTTATCATTTAAACTCTAAATCATTTGTAGGGATCTTTTTAAAGTGTCTAATATACTACACAAGTATTGTCTATTCTTAAGTACGTTATCAAGTTGCATAAAAAAGAGTAGACAGTCGATTGATGATAATGATTGAGTTTGTCAGTCTTTATTGCTAAAAAAAATATTGGCATAAAATTTGCATAAGTTTAAGGTACAGGATTACAGATTATAGAATGGAAGGGGTTTTTATGATGAGAGGTTTAAAAGATAAAGTTGTTTTAATTACTGGTTCGGCTAATGGGATTGGCAAATGTACTGCTCTTAGATTTGCAGAAGAAGGTGCCAAGATTGTTGTCGCTGATTTTGCTGATGGTTCAGGGACTGTAAAAGAAGTAGAAGAAAAAGGATCATCTGCAGTTTATGTTCAAGTTGACGTGTCTTGCCCAGAGAGTGTCAAGAACATGATTGATAAAGCCATTGAAACTTTTGGCAAAATTGATGTTTTAATTAATAATGCAGGAATCACAAAAGATGCCATGATGAAGAAAATGACAAAAGATGCTTGGGATGCAGTTATTTCCGTAAATCTTACTGGTGTATTTAATTGTACTTCTGCAGTATTACCATTTATGTTGGAACAAAAATCAGGTGTTGTGTTAACTTCATCTTCTGTAGTTGGTATTTATGGCAACATGGGACAAACTAATTATGCAGCGACTAAGTGGGGCGTAATTGGAATGACCAAATCATGGGCAAAAGAAATGGCCAAATCTGGTTTGCGTTTCAATTGTGTTGCACCTGGTTTTATTGGTACAGATATGGTGAAAAAGATTCCTGAGCAAGTATTACAAGATCGGATTTTAGTTAAAGTTCCTGCAGGACGTTTGGGTGAGCCTGAAGAAATTGCAGCAGCTTTTGCCTTCTTGGCGTCAGATGATGCTAAGTACATCAATGGAACAGTATTAAGTGTAGATGGTGCTTGCACTTTATAATTGAATTAAAAGTGAATGTTCACCAGGACCTTCCAGATGATCTGGAAGGTCCTTTGTATACGGTCAAATAAAAAAAATAAATAACTTTCATAATTACCATTGAATAATTCAATACATTGTTTTATAATAGAAACTGCTTTAAAAGTACTTTCTAAAACTACATATGTTTATCTGGATGAAGTTTACGGGAGAGAGGCTGTAATGGCCCGCCGAAGGAATAACACTCTCAGGCACTCGAATTACCGAGTAGAAACCGTACATGGACAGAACTCTGGAGAGACCCTCACATAGGGCGCCGAAGGTGAAATACAACAAAATTATTTTGTTGGCAAAGCTCTCAGGCAAAAGGACAGAGACAAAAATCATGATAGAAGAATAGCTATTTTTCTATTGTGATGCAGAAAACACCTGCTGGTGTTTCCTATTTGTTTATCCAGAGTCAAATCATGATGTGATTTGGCTCTTTTATTTTGTACGGGAGCGGGAGAGTACGTCGAAGGATGAAAATCAATGCAATTCGTGTAATGCAAAAAAAAGGAGAGATTTTTCGAATGAGTAAAGGAAATTTGAAATTAGTTGTCTTAGCAATGGTAGCCTTATTAATGACTGGTGTGTTAGCTGGGTGCGGAAATTCCGCTTCCAAAGATATTAAAATTGGTGTTTTGAATGAAATGACTGGTGGTAATGCAACGTTTGGCACATCTTCCGCTAATGGAGCAAAGATGGCAATCAAAGAAGCAAATGCGAAAGGCGGCGTACTTGGTAAACAACTTCAGGCCGTCATTGCAGATAATAAAAGTGAGCCTTCTGAATCAGCTAATGCGATGACTAAACTTGCGACGCAAGATAGAGTCGTTGCTGTAACTGGTATTTTTTCCAGCTCTAATGCCATTGCTACTTCTAGCGTAGCTGAAGCAAGCAAACTTCCTTATATGGCAATCGGTGCTACCAATCCAAAGGTTACTGTGGATGAAAAAACTGGTAAAGTAAAGAATTATACTTTCCGTGTATGTTTTATTGATCCTTTCCAAGGAACTGTTGGAGCAAATTTTGTACTCAATACATTGAAACTTAATAAAGCTGTTATGCTCGTTGATAGCAGTAGTGATTATAGTAAAGGCTTAGCTTCGTTCTTTAAAGATGCATTTGCTAAAGGCGGTGGCAGTGTTTTAGCGGAAGAAGCTTACTTACAAAAAGATCAAGATTTTAAAACCATTTTGACAAAAGTGAAAGCCTTAAATCCTGAAGTCATTTATCTTCCAGGTTATTATGAAGAAGTTGGTAAAATTGTAAAACAGGCACGTGAACTTGGTATTACAGCACCAATCGTTGGTGGAGATGGTTGGGATTCACCTAAACTAGTTGAAATTGCAGGTCCAGCATCCCTCAACAATACTTATTTTACGAACCATTACGCAGTGGATGATACGAGTGCAACTTCACAAGCTTTTGTAGCAGCCTACAAGCAAGAGTATGGACAAGCGCCAGATGCCATGGCTGTACTTAGTTATGATGGAACGAACATACTCATTGATGCCATCAAACGTGCTAATAGTGTTGAACCAGAAAAAATTCGTGAAGCGTTAGCAGCAACTAAAGATTATCCTGCAATTACAGGAGCCACGACTCTCAATGAAAGTCATGACGCTGTAAAAAATGCAGTGATTATTGAAATGAAAGATGGTAAACAAATGTTTAAGGCGACTGTTAAGCCATAAAGGAATATGGGGTCAGGTTTGATTTGTGAAGCAAGTCAAACCTGACCCCATTTATTTTTTATTGGAGTTCTTTCATTTTCTTTAATGTTCCTTCAGGAAAAATACGATGGCGAGTCTGGTAAGGGACTTTTTCTAAAACAGTTTGCTTTGCTAGGCGTTGCTTCGTATCGATAATAATAGGCGCTAAAAGATTAACGGTCATATCATCTTCTTTTTCTGCCGTCGTTACAATGTTATAGACTAGGGGAGGATTATCAGGTGATAAATGTAACTCTTCAAGAACTGCATCATCCAGTAAAAATTCATATTCATTTGAGATATTTAAAGTTTCCAACATGATAAATGTGAGATTAGGTTCTGAGACTGATTGTAAGAAAACAAATGGGCTATCAGAGTGGTGGGGGATCAGAACAAAGGCATTTTCCTCTGGAAAACCAAGTAAACCTTGAGGGAATTTGATAATGTCCGTGTCCATGACATCTAACTCGCCAAAACGTGTAGATTGAATGATCATTTTCACATCGCCCCTTTTTAATTTAATTACATTAGAATCAATAGAATCGACTCAAATTATCTTAATTAATGACAGCCTTCGACATAAACATCAAAAAACCTTTTGCATTTTCGAAATAAATGCAATATTCTTAAAATATAAAAAAGAGAATATTGTATTTTATGGAGGTTTTTTTGATTTTGGGCAGAATTAATAATAAATAATGATAAATGATGAGTGTGGGGAAAGTTTAAAGAACTTAGGAGAATAATATGGCTAATTTTCACAAAGGAAGAAATAACTTAGGTGGTAAAGCGAATCGAAATTTAATTGCTGGTTTAATTTTTTTTGTGTTGGTCATCACTTCATTTTATATTATCTTTGTCCAACAAATTCAAGTGAATAAGTGGTACTATTTTTTGCCGATTATGATGTTTATGGTACTTGCAAGTTATTTTGTTAAGCGAGGTGTTATTTTTCGCTTTGGTGCTAAAGGTGAAAATTTGGGGCTAGCTCAGGCTTTAAAACTTCCTGAAGGTTATCATGTATTCACGAATGTCACCATTTCATATCAAAATTATAGTCAAGAAACAGACTTAATTATTGTAGGAATGAAAGGCATTTATATTGTTGAAGTTAAAAATCATAATGGCAAGATCGTTGGTGATGCGGAAGCCTCAGAATGGACGCAACTTAAAGTCGGTCGAGGTGGCGGCCGTTATTCAAAAAAAATGAATAATCCAGTGAAGCAAGTGAAAGGGCAAGTTTATAAATTATCAAAATTTTTAAAAGAGAATGGAATTAATGTATGGGTTGAAGGTATAATATTATTTACCAATGAAGATGTGAATGTAAATGTTCAAAACAGTAGTATTCCAATCATTTTCCCAGCAAAAAGACTAAACCATTATATTTTGACATGTAAAAATCGACAATATTTGAATAAGACATTAATTGCTAAAGTGGTTGAAATGATATCATCGGTGCAAAAGAAGTAGAGAGTTAGATGGAGTGTGGATATGATAAACCCGCAGATTACATTAGAAGATATATTAGCCGGGAAAGAGGCTCGCTATAATAGGCAAAAAGATTTTAGAAAAAAGTATGCAACGGCTCTCGTTAGTATTACAATCAATATGCCAGGTCCTGTGAAGGATCTGCCTATCCTGAGAAGGCTTAGAGATTATGCTGTACAAACCGTTAGAAGGCGGCTTAACGTCATTGGTGAAGAACAAGTCAATGCAGTGACTGGTCCTGAGGCCTTGTTGGCAGCAACGGATATAGGATCGTTTATTAAAAAGATTACGGTGGAGATTGAAGAAGAATATCCTTTTGCTCGTTTGTTAGATATTGATGTATTTGATGGATTTGGCCAACTTTTATCTCGTCAAGATCAAGGGCAAAGCCGTGGATGTTTTGTCTGTGGTTGTGAGACTGTAATGTGTATGCGTGAACAAAAACATACACAGGAAGATATACAATTGGCAGTCGCGAAAATGCTCAATCATTTTCGAGCTTATGAGACCCGATTGGTCAGTTCAGTCGCTGAAAAATTAGGAACATTAGCTGTTGAAGCCATGCTCTATGAAGTAACATGCACACCTGCGCCTGGTCTAGTTGATCGGGTCAATTCAGGTGCTCATCAGGATATGGATTTTTATAGCTTCATGGCAAGTTCAGCCGCTCTTGTCATGCCCATGGCTCGATGCGCTCAGGCGGGTATGATTCATGAGGGCAGTATCGAATCCTTATTACCGGTTTTGCGAATTGTTGGCTTAGAAGGCGAGAAAGCGATGTTAGCCGCTACAAATGGCATCAATACTCAAAAAGGATTAATTTTTCTGCTAGGAATTATGGCAGGGGTAGCAGGCTGGCTTAGTGGTCAGAAATGTCTAGTGACAGCAGAAAGCGTACTGCGGAGTACCAGGCAGATGGTGGCAGGAATTGTAGAGAAAGAACTGATGTGTGCAGCGAATAAAGAGGCAACCATGCTGACTGCAGGAGAGAAGCTATATATTCAATATGGTATTACGGGGATTCGTGGTGAGCTAGAAGATGGTCTGCCTGCTGTAAGGAATAAGGCATTACCTGCTCTGCGTCAAGGGCTGAATAAAGGGCTATCAATCAATGATGCCCTCGTACAGACTTTATTAATTTTGATGACTTGTGTTGATGATACAACGGTGATGCATCGACATGATCCGAATAAAATGCGCATTTGGGTACGTCAGCAGGTTCAAAATGTGTTGGCAGCTGGGGGCATGGAAACTGTTGAGGGAAAGAAAAAGTGCGAGGAGCTAGACTTTGAATTTATAGCTCATAATGTTAGCCCGGGTGGTGTCGCGGATTTACTGGCAGTGACGTGGTTTTTACATCGATTATAAAGGATAATAGAAAGAAAAATATTGAATATTTAGTAAAAAAAGTTTATTTTCCCTTTTATAGTCATGAGTTTTATGATATACTAATTCTTGAAGCAACGGAGTTAATAATCGGTCAGAGTTAGGGTGGACGCTGATTGATGTTGGGGGAGCTCCGTTGCCCCGAATTAATAGTAATAAGTCTCGCATAAGCGAGATTTTTTTTGTATAATCAAAAGATAGTTCATTTTATGAATTGTAAGTACGAATGACTAAGGCTTGGCGTAAGACAAGCTTTTTTTATACTTATCGCTAAAAAGGAGGTTCTGCGGTTGGTTGAAATGATTGGAATGATCGCTGGTATCTTGACGACATGTGCTTTTTTCCCACAGGTCATTAAAACAGTAAAAAGCAAATCAACAGATGACTTGTCTTGGACATGGCTCGTGATGATGATTGGTGGTGTATTCCTGTGGTTAGTATATGGATACTATATTAATAGTATCTCCTTGCTCGTTGCCAATATCGTAACCTTCGTGTCAGTGAATATCTTGTTTGGGGTAAAATATAATAATCATTGCAAAAAAAAGCACTCGTAATATTACAAGTGCTTTTTGGCTATCTATTTAGAATGTAAATATTGACTTGGTATGGTTTTTTCTATAAACTCAGTCCAACCTAAACGATCAATCGTTTGACCTAAGCGTTCTTTTGATTTTCCTTGGGCACGGTAGTATGCCAAGATCGAACGGATAATTGAAGGGATTTCTGCCGCAGGAATTTTTTCCCCAACTACCTTAGCGATTTGAGCTTTGAATCCAGAACTGCCGCCAACAGCTAAGGTATAGCCTTTCGCTGTGCCATACATGCCAATATCTTTGACGAGGGGTTCTACGCAACAGTTAGGGCAACCGCTGACCGCGATACGTAGCTTACCTGGCAATTCTTGACCGAAGAACTCTTCATCAAGCTCTAGTCCTAAGGCGGTGCTATCTTGTAAAGCGCGGGGGCAGGATGGCTTGCCAGGACAAAAAGAAACAGAACGTACAGCTTTGGCGATAAAGGATTCACTTTTACAACCAAGTTCTGCAATGACTTTTTCTCCATCAGCTAAGGTGAGACCCATGATGGTAATGGTATTGCCGACAATCTTTAGTGAACCGTCATACTGATCAGCAAGATCGGCAATTTCGCGAAGTTGTTTTGAAGTCGTTAATCCACCAACAATATGGGGGGTAACGGGAAATTTAATTCTCTTGTTTAAGAAAGGAATACCGGATAATGGTAATGTCATAAGAGATCCTCCTTAAAGAAATTGATACACTTCAGCTATCTTACCAAGAAGAGATTATGTGTGTCTGTGAGGAAGATCACATAATGAAATGGTATAATATAAAAATTTTGCAAATGGATAAATCAGTTATAGTGTATTTAAAAAATATAAAAAATGAATCTAATGAATGAGATAAATGTAAGATATATTATTTAAGAATAATACTTGATGATTAGAAGGATTTTATGATTAGGGTGTTGAAGAATGTTGAAGAATGATGATTTGTAAGATAAAGTACAATTTCCTATGATAAAGTATAATTCTGGTAATTAAATCATGATATTATTTATATAATTGAAAATGGGGTGAGGGTTATTAAAGGAACAGTTGTAGCTACATGGGTAGGAACCACCCGTAATATATGGGGGCCAGAGCTACTGGCAAAAGCCATGGAACATGCTGGTTGGGATAAAAATCGGATTATTATGCCAACCGAAGATATTGATGATGCTGAGGTAAAAACATTTATCGCTTTTTTGGCGAAGTCATTGGGAAAAACGGAAGATGAAATATGGTTAATTATTGGTAAAGATAATGTTAAAACTTTCTTTTCTGTATATCCAGCATTCTTTCAACAAGAGAATTTATATTCTTTTTTTCGGTCGATGTATGATGTACATGTTGTTGTTGTCAAACGGATACCGGGTGCCAATCCACCAGAACTGTTAATTGAGCCAATTTCCGAATATGAGGCCGTTCTTAGCTATCGCTCGAAACGGGGGATGTTCGGTTATTTTAAGGGTTTGCTTGCTGGGGCGGCTGAGCATTTCAAAGAGAATATTCAAACCGAGACGATCGAGACTTCGGCTGAACATATGAAAATTAAAATAAAGTTTCCACAACCCATTACATATACTAAAATATATCGGATCAATAAACTGCTATCTTTTGGTGTGATTAAGAACGTATCGACTAAAATTGGTATAGCGGTCACTCTACTAACATTGATCATAAATGGTGGCTTATCCTTAGTGGGTGCAAGCATTCCTTTGTGGTCAGCGCTAATTAGTGGAGGTCTTGCTGCCTTTTGCTCAAAGATTTTACTAAGACCTGTTGCGGCCATTCGAGATGAAATAAAGGATATTCAAGAAAGAAAATATTTTATGGAAACTAAGCTAGAAACGAATGACCATTATGAAGATGTTATGGAGCATTTATTTCAATATAAAAAACGTTTGAAACGTGAATTTGTAGGTTTCAAAGGCACCGCAGATGAAATGAATAAGTACGCGGATAATTTTAATTTATTAGCTGACCGTATGACTGAAACCTCTCGTGGGATTTCTGGGGTCGTTTATGATGTGGCAATGGCGGCTAGCAATCAAGCTGAAGAAACGACAGAAGCAGTGAGTATTTTAAATGGTAATTTGAGAACATTAAAGACTGTCGTTGTAGAACAAAATCGCAATAAAGCCCAGCTAGAAGCAGCGGTTGCGGAAATTAATCGTGGCTTTGGTGAAGTACAAGCTTCTGGCACTAAATTAGAACACAGTCTAGAAAGCTTTGCTAATGTCAAAAATTCTGCAGTAAACTTACAAGCGCAAGCTACCAAAATCACTGAGATTACAGGTATGGTAGCAGCCATTGCTGGACAAACCAATCTTTTAGCTCTAAATGCTGCCATCGAGGCAGCGCGTGCTGGAGAACAAGGCAGAGGTTTTGCTGTGGTTGCTGAAGAGGTACGTAAGCTGGCCGAACAATCTCATCATCATTCTGATAGCATTACCAGTGATTTAAAAATACTAATGGATATTATTAGCGGTGTCGTAGCAATGATTGAGGAAGAATATGACGTTCTTGCCATTGAAAGCCGCCAACTTAATGAGGTCGTGGCAAGTAATACTAAACATGTGGATAATGTGCATCATGTAGCCGATAATATTGTGGACATGATTGAAAAATTAGAGCATGAAATGACAGGCCTCACTCATGTCTATGGTAAGATTGAATCTTTAGCTGCTATTTCACAAGAAAATTCAGCAGCAAGCGAAGAAGTCAGTGCTTCCGTACAGGTCTATAATGATAGATTGCAAGATATGATGGAAAAAATACGTGACTTTAAGGTGGTCATTGGACATTTCGGTGAAGATGTCAATCAGTATCGTACTTGATGATTTTGGATGATTACAGTGATTGAGTAGGTAGGCAACAAGCTTACCTACTCAATTTTTTGCGAAAGCAAAAGAGGAGATCCATTTTTAGGTTCGAAATAAGAAAGATTAAGATTTGGTATAGACAATTATTTTTTATAAAAAAATAAAATGGTCATAATATTATTAAATAATTGTGGATTTTTGTTGGATTTATGATATCATTTTCCTATTCAGACAGTGAATATAGAGTGATCACAATAGATAAGATAGATGGAGGACGTATATGATTCGCGAACCACGCAATAAAGATAAACTTGAAAACTATTATCAAAAATTTACAAGTCAAGGTGTACTTGATCCTAATGTTCATCCTTGGGTAGCCCAATCATGGCAAAAAAGCCGAGATTTGGGGGTTTTATCTGAGAAAATGCCATCACTTGTTACACTTGATAAACCTGAATTGATGCGGCGTCAATATTTGCATGAAAAGGCTATTGAGTATTTAAATGGATCTTACAATCAAACACGAGAATTTTTTAATGTATATAATCTAAGCTTATTATTATTAGATAATGAGTGTTATGTACTTAAAAATTATGCTTTGCCTTTTTTTCAAAAGAATTCCGGTGAGTTAGAGGGAGCGCGATTGGCCGAGGAGGATATTGGAACATCAAGCATTAGTATTGCTTATGAACATAAAATTCCTTTCTTGCTATTTGGGGCAGAGATGTGGATTCGAGAGTGTCAAGATGGGGATGCTTGTTCTGTACCGATTATTGTTGATGGACAACTTGTGTACATTGTGACAATTGTTTCAGTCCAGCAGGATAAATTACCATACAGTGCAATTGTATCCTTACTATTAAGCATTAAATATGCTATGGAGCAGCATTTAACAATGGTGGCTCAGTTAGAAGCGCGGCATGCTATCTTAGATTCAGTTCCTTTTGCCGTGTATCACATCATGCCAGGTGGAGAAGTGGTTTATAGTAATCGATTGGGACAAAGTCGTCTCGCAGGGATTGATGCAGTCGCTACCAATGGAGGGCACGCTAATTTAAATGATGTGGTGCTCAATTATCGACATACGCCTATCTATAAAGGCTTTAAAGGTGTTCCATCTTATAACAAAGAGGTAACGTGGATTACTTCTCGTAAAACATACGAAGATATCACGACTGTTGTACCTTTAGAAAATGAAAAAGTAGTCACAAGTGTCGTGACTGTGTCTTTGCCGATTGAAGATTTACGGACGCTTGTTGCTCATGCTGTAGGATATAAAGCGCGATATAGCTTGTCGAGTATGGTAGGAAATACACCTGTATTTACTGCGATGCAAGAAAAAGCAGGTCGTGTTGCTCGCAATGGTAATCACTTGCTTCTTCAAGGTGAACCAGGTACAGGTAAGCAGCGGTTAGCTCATGCGATTCATCAAGCGAGCATACGAGCGGCAGGGCCCCTTATCTCTTTGAAGTGTGGTGATATACCGCCAGAAGTACTTGAAGATGAGCTATTTGGAACCAGTGAAAATCGAGATGAAAGTCGCCCAGGAAAAATCGAATTAGCAAATGGGGGAACTTTATTTTTAGATGAGATCGAGAAGGTGCCTCTTCATGTGGCCGCAAAATTAGCTGAAGCATTAAAAACACGAGAGTTATGCCGCGAAGGTGAAAGTGTAAAGCGTGATTTTGATATTCGGATTATTGCCGCCTGTGACAGTGATTTGAAACGTTTGACGGAAAAAGGAGTATTTTCCTCTCAACTCTATAACATTGTTTCGAAGAGTACCATTCGAATTCCACTTTTACGAGCTCGCCGTGAAGATGTGCCCTTACTGGCTGAGCATATCATTGGTGAATTAGCTGAGCAGCACAATATGGAAATCAAAGAATTACTTCCAGAAGCCGTCGAATTATTAATGTCTTACGAATGGCCGGGAAATATCAAGCAATTGCAAGGTGTTGTCGAGCAAGCCTTTTTTAATACAGCTGGTACCAAAATTAGCGCCCAAGATATTAGTTTGCTTGGTGAAACTGGTATTGGTATCGCTTGGAAAGAAGACAAGGAAGTATTTGTTGAGGCCTGGAAAGTTGCAGGAGGGAATATTAGCCGCCTAGCAAATATGCTGGATGTCAGCCGTGTAACTTTATATAGATATTTGAAAAAGTTTGGTTTAGATAAAGAATAATAAAGATATAGGATGGATTATCATATGCGTTTGAGGAAAAAACCATGGGTCAGTGCAGAACTGGAAGACTACCGTGATATTGTATTAATAAAAGATTTACTATGCGCCAAGACTTTAGGGGCAGAGGCAAATCTAAATGATGAATTACAAAAAGTTGGGCAACGGATGAAGGGACATTGGCACGAAATTTTTGGACGCCAGGCACCCTTACATGTAGAACTCGGAACTGGTAAAGGTAAATTTATCAGCGAAATGGCTGAAAGGCATCCTGAAATTAATTTTGTTGGTATTGAAGCCCAGCAGGATGTTTTATACTACGTTGCACAAAAAGTACGAGAGAAAAAATTAACAAATGTAAAATTGTTAGTATTTGATGTTAATCATTTAATGGAAATTTTTGCAGCAGGGGAAATCAATCGGTTATATATTAACTTTTGTGATCCATGGCCGAAAGTACGGCATGCAAAAAGACGTTTAACGCACACTGATTTCTTAGAAAAATATCGAATTGTCTTAGCCGAAGGCGGCGAGATCTTCTTTAAAACTGATAATCGAATCCTTTTTGATTTTTCTTTGGAACAATTTGCTGAGAGTCATTTAACTTTAGATAAAGTGACTTTTGATTTGCATAGTAATAATGACATCAATAATATCATGACTGAATACGAAACTAAATTTAGCGGTATGGGGACAAAAATAAATCGCTGTGAAATAAAATTTTCTTAAAAAGAAGTATTTTTTATAACACTATTTGAAAATGCGGCATATACTGTACTAAACTCTGTGGGATCAAAGAGGGAGAGTGTTGCTATGCCGCGTCGACAAATGTCTTACATGGTTCCTGAACCTTTGGAACCACTAAATTTAGAGGAAGTAAAATTTTGGCTCCGAATTATGGAAGAACATGCTTTATTTATTAAATCTGGACTGCCCTGTGATCAAACTGAATTTATTGATGAAGCGCAAGCTTTCGAACAAGAATTTGAGTCTTTGCGCCTGCGTGCTGAACGAGTGCAAAATGACAAAAAATTTACGGAATTGGTTAATGATACTCAGACCCTTGTAAGAGAATTCTATAGTTTTAAGCGAAAACTGCTGCATATGATGCTTGAGTGTAAACTGGGAGGGTATAATTTCCCCTTACTTCTCGACCATATGGCCCGCGAAGCTGAATACGTTATTCGTCTTTTAGACAAGAATAAAAATGGTAAAGCTCTTGTCACTGGAGGAACCAAAGCGCAAGAAACAGGATTTTGGCTACGAATCATGGCTGATCATGCCAAATTTATGAGTCATCTTTTAGATCCGTCAGAATGTAATTTAATCACAACAGCCAATGCTTTCTCTGAAGAATTTGATAATCTCTTTTTGCAAGGGCGAGATTTTTCCAGCATGCTACAAGGATATTCTGAAGTTGCATCTTTTAAAAGATTTATTCAGGATGCGCGGGCGGCAACCCTCCGTCTTAGAGATTTTAAACGAGCTGCGGAGGAAATGATTGAAGAGTGTAGGTTAGTTGGCCTTATTCCAGCGCTGCTCGCTGATCATGTGCGTCGCGAGGCGGATCATTTTCTTATGATTATGGTCATGCTTGAAAAAGGCATTACGAAAAATATGGCAATGGCAGCAATGGAAGAGGATGAGGACATCATACCCATACAAGATCTACATGAGCCATGCAAAATCTTTAAGGTGATGAAACCAGAACGAGAAAAATATGATGACGAAGAAACAGAGGAACTGCTATCTGACGATGAATTAGATATCGAGTCAATGATTCAAGATAAAATCGATCATAAGAATAAAGTTCATAACGAGTCAAAACAGAGTATTTCTGAAGTAAAGAGCAGCATAATTTCAGAAGTGGATCATACGCCAGAGCCGCCAAGTAGTGAGACTAAATACAAGTGGAGTGGTAAATGGCCACGGCAACTGGGAAAAAAAGGTGAATAAATCATTCTACAAACAAGAACTTGGTACAGCGCCAAGTTCTTGTTTTTGTAGATGAAATTAGGGTCGGAGGATCGCTAAGTAGCCCAGAAGTTCTCGTTGAGTGTTCGTGCTTGATAATAGGCGACCATTGCGTAGGTCAATTAAGCTTAAATCTGAAAAAATATGGCTGGTCGCAATGGCAAAGTCACCACCAGGTAAAATGTGTAAGCATGATATGGAACGGCTTAGTTCCATATGGCGGATAATTGCGGCACTATCGCTATCAATGACAGTGATCGAAGAATTTTCTTCGTTGACAACGTAAGCAATGGTTTCGTCAGGAGAAGTCGCAACATGAGAAGGGTAAGCAGGGGATGGACTCGTGCTATAGGGATAGATGCAACGCTCAGCAGTGATCACAATAGGGGTGTTATCATCTTGTATGTCTCGATTAAAGCATATCACTCCTTCGATGGTGAAATGAGTTGTTGTGAAAGGGATAAAAATATGCCCATGGCAATCCAGTGTGATGTTAGTTGGGATGCCTGTTAGATTATGTTCGCTCATAAATTGGCCCTGATGATCAAATACTGCGAGTGAACCTTGATCATTATGTTCCCAGACGCTATATACAGCTTTGTCATCCGCTGCAAGGCCTACACAGGCAGCTTTCGCAGGATTGCCCCAGTTCTTAAGAGACATAGTCGCGATATCAAGAGCGTAGATCATACCATCTGGAACAGAAAAATAGGCATAGCTTCCATCTGGGGAGAGGGTGAATTGTGTCGGTGCAGGTATTTTAACAGGCAGACGGTATATTGATCGTTGGCTAAGATTCGCAATGAAGAGAGCACCACTGCCATTCTTTCCAACTGCAGGTATATATGCTTTGGCTTGATCAGGTGCCAGTAATAATTCCGTGGGAGTATATTCTGGCGGATAAGGAATTTCGGCAAGAATCTCTCCATTTGGGCCGTCAACAAGGAGTAAAGCATGGGTCGTATCATCGATAACTAGTAATTGATAAGGCTGAATATCCATATCATCACCTCGGTTTTATCGGAGCTTATCGTGCTCATTGCTTTATATTATATTCTTAGATTAATGAATTGGTTATTAGAAGAGTTTATTTATTTTTGGTATAATAGAGCAAGGGATAAGTAAAGGAGAAATAATATGAGATTTTGGATGAGCAACATGGAAGCCATTCTATATACCACCCTGCTATTATTTATGATTGGTACAGTCAATATTTTTAGTGCTAGTTTTGTAGAAAGCGGCCAGACCATGCATGATAGCTATTATTATTTGAAAAGGCATATGATGATGTTTGGTATTGGTATGATCGCCCTGTTTATTATGAGCCGCATTGATTATCGCAAATTGAAAAAGTTAATTTCCCTGCTGATGATCCTAACAATCGGTTTATTGGTGGCGGTACATACACATGGTATTATGATTAATGGTGCGAAACGCTGGGTTAATCTTGGTTTTCAATTTCAACCATCTGAACTTGCCAAATTGACAGGGCTTATGATTACGGCTGGTTATTTAGGGCCAATCATTGACTATGGTCGTAGGGTCACCTTATTGTCAACGCCTTTTTATGTTACAGTGATATTGGCGGGCATTGTGTATAAGCAACCTGATATGGGAACCGCAGTCATTATTATTGGTGTATGCCTCATGTTATATCTGATTGCTGGATTGCCTAAACAACAATTATTTGTCTTGTTAGGAGGAGGCAGCCTTTTATTTATCTATGCTGCCTTAACGGCGACATATCGAGCTGAACGAATTTATGCATGGCTTAATCCTTGGGCGTATCGCGAAGGAATTGGGTATCAATCTGTGCAAGGGCTTTTAGCAATTGGTTCAGGTGGTTTCTTTGGCACTGGTCTTGGTATGGGAGCCAGTAAGTTTTATTATTTGCCTGAAGGTCATACCGATTTTGCCTTTGCAGTACTCTGCCAAGAAATGGGCTTTTTTGGTGTGATCATCATTTTATTTTTACTCTCTACGTTTGCTTATTATGGTATTAGGATCGCTTTGAAGGCACCTGATGGATTTGGTAAGATGTTAGCGATCGGCACAGTCATTTTAATTGTGGGACAGGCTATTATTAATATGGCAATGGTATCAGGTCTAATTCCTGTAGTTGGTGTACCTCTTCCCTTTATCAGTTTTGGCGGTACAGCACTCATTGTAAATTTGACGGCCATTGGCATCTTGATCAATGTTGGAAGGCAAGCGGCGATCTTTGTGCCAGGAGAATCTCAATCTGCACCTGATAATAGTCGTAACACTCGCTTGAAGTTAGCGAGACAAGCAAGAACACTAAGTCGAGTCAAATAAAATTTGTGAACATAGATATGTTTTATCTGATTAGCCAAGAGTTGGCTAATCAGATTTTCTCTTGTAAAGTAAGATATATTCGATGGGATGCTGAAAAATGATAGGAACCTACAAAAAAAAGAAGGCGCGCTGCGCCTTCTTTTACTTTACATATATTAATTTTTATTTCAAGAGGAGCGTTAGATTTCAAATTTTACGACAGCTTCTCGTAGTTCAGCTGCAAGCATTGCAAGATTGTGACTTGAAGAAACTATTTCCTGCATTGACGCTGACTGTTGCTCTGTGGCTGCAGATACAGTCTGAGATTCTGCGGCATTCTTTTGGCTTACAACACCGATTTCTTGAATCGAATTTGCTAAAGATTGATTAGAGGTCGCCATTTGGTCGATGGATTTAGCAATCTCTTGAATCTGCTCTGAGAGATGAAGAATAGCACCGGCAATTTTACTAAAGAGTTCTCCTGCCGAATTGACCATTTCAACGCCCGACTTAATTCCTTCTGTTCCAGAACGAGTTGCAGCGACGGCCTGATCCATATTGAGTTGGTTTTGTTGTATCAAGCTGCTGATTTGTTGCGCAGCTTGATTGGATCCCTCAGCAAGCTTGCGCACTTCGTCTGCAACAACGGCGAAACCGCGACCTTGTTCACCAGCCCGTGCCGCTTCAATCGCGGCATTAAGAGCCAACAAATTGGTTTGGCCTGCAATGGAAGAAATCAAATTTACGATTTCATTGATTTTACCTGATTCTTGAGCAAGCCCAGCAATTGCATTTTCGATCTTTGCTGACCCTTGTCCGATTTGCTGCATCTGGTCAATGGCCTTTTCAACCATTTGTCGTCCTTGCTCAGCTTGCTGAGAAGTATGCTGAGCAATTTCTCCTACCTTATGCGCCACCTGGAAAACCTGCCTCGTCTGTCCCGATATTTCATCTGCCATCTTTGTAATTCGATTTGCAGATATCGCTTGTTCTTCTGTGCCGTGGGCAATCTCTGTAATTGAGTTGGCTACTTGGTTGATGGCTTGGGCCGATTGTTCGGCATGAGCCGTTAATTCTTCACTCGATGCTGCTACTTGTTCTGCCTGAGATAAGACTTTGGTAATCAATGCGCGTAGACCCGTTTTCATCTCACTAAATCCTTTTACCAATTGACCGATTTCATCTTTAGATTTAATCTTGGCTCCACGGGCACGTAAATCTCCTTGTGTTACGAGCAGACATTCATCGCGAATCAATTTGATAGGACTGGCAAATCGTTTGCTCAAAAAGATAATAAAGACGACAGAAATAAAAATACAGAGTAAAGAGATCGAAATCATGGTCCAGAATAATGTTGTTGTTGCTCGAGTTGTCTCTTCTTTGGGAGCTGTGACCATCATAACCCAGCGTTTACCTCCAGGAAGATCAATCGGAGTAAAAACTGAGACGCGAGTTACACCATCAACAAAATTATATTGTCCTCGTGTCTGTATTCCTGAACTTACATTTTCCTTAAATAATTGGACTAAATTATCATCTAATTCGCTAGCTTGAAGCTTTAGCTCTGGATTGATCTTTTTTTCTGTGAGATTGAGTTTGCCAATCAGGTCAGGTAAGCGAGGATGAGCTAATATAACTCCTGAATCATCGACAATAAATCCATATCCTGTATCCAAAAACTTTATCGTTTTGACGATTTCCGTTAAACGATCCAGAGAACATGGTCCAGTGAGGACTCCAGTCACCTGACCATTTTGCAGTACAGGTACAGCAATATTGAAGGAAGCTTTACCAGTGCCTCTGGAAATGATTATATCTGATGTCACTACTTTTTTAGTTTGTACAGCTTTGATAAAGTATTCTCGATCTGCTAGTTGAACCGTTGAGCCATCATAACGGACTGCTGAACCATTAAGGGAAATATAGGTAAGGGTATCAAGTTTATCAATACCTTTTTTCCCTTCTGCTAATCCTGCGATAATCGCATTTCGATCTTTACCTTCTTGAATCGCTGGAATATGGGCTAGACCTTCTAATTGAAGTACTATTTCACTAATATCATATTTTATCCGATTGGCATAGTCCTTACCCACTGCCATGGCAACATCATCAACACTTTGAGAGAGCGCTTTCTGGGAAAAATAATAACTGGTGCCTGATAAAAATAGGAAAGAAATTAGAAACAGTGGTAGAAAGCTAAGCAGTAATTTAGTCTGTATAGTATTTACTTTCATTTTAATCCCCCCCAAAAGCAATCGTTTTATTATTGGTATTTTCTCCTATGAATTGATAAAATCCTGCAAAAAACGATATCAATACTCAGATTATTGAGTAATTTACTAATTGGATTTTTTTTGTAGAAAGTAACATAGATAATAATCATTACATAAAATAGATTAAGTCAAGTGAGAGGAGGATGAAACCGTGAAAAACAAGCTAGGTAAAACCCAAAAACAAATGTGGATGCCACAAGGAGATATTGATGGTAGCCCTATGCAATTAGCTCATGCTTATGTTCCGTGGCAGTATTATGATGCGGCATTTAGTCCACAAGAAGCACTGATGAAGGGAACCTTATTCCCTGAATTATATGGAGTTTATATGCCACCAAGATGAATATAGGAGGTGAAAAGAATGAAATGTGACCAACAAATGGATATGCTCATAAAAGTGCAGGAGATGCAATTTGTTGCATTAGAGCTTAATTTATATTTAGATACACATGTTTGTGATGAAGATGCCCTCAATGATTTTAATTGTGCAGTTGAAATGTTGCAAAAATATAAGCAAGCTTATGTAAGCGAATTCGGACCCCTTTTGAATTTTGGTATGGGTGGATATGCAAAAGAGACGTGGCAATGGGTAGAAGAACCATGGCCATGGCAATTATAGATGGAGGCATGTGAAAATGTGGATATATGAAAAAGCATTGCAACATCCTGTTATGGTCAGCTATCCTGATCTAAAGTTTGCGAAGTTAGTGATTACCCAATACGGTGGCCCAGATGGGGAACTCGGAGCATCTCTTCGCTATTTGAATCAACGGTACTCCATGCCTACGGGGCAAGCTAAAGCGCTATTAACAGATATCGGCACAGAAGAACTCGCTCACATGGAAATGATAGCAGCCATGGTCTATAAATTAGTGGATGGAGCTACGCCTAAAGACTATGAAGAAGCTGGCTGGGGCGGACAATATGCTCAGCATAATCATGGTCTATTTTGGACAGATGCCAATGGCGTACCTTGGTGCGCGTCCTATATTGCCTGTCTTGGAGACCCGATTGCGGATTTAACAGAAGATATGGCAGCAGAGCAAAAAGCACGGGTAACGTATGAGCATCTGATTCAGTTGACTGATGATCCATGTGTAAAAGATACATTACGCTTTTTGTGGCAACGTGAAGTCGTACATTTTCAGCGCTTTGGCGAAATGCTCAATACGGTGCAAGAACATATGAGTAAGAGCAATATGTGGTGTGGATGTGAAATGAAGGAGTAGAGAATGAAAAAGGCATCTGAGAGCCAGTTGAACACTGGATTTTCAGATGTCTTTTTCTATGAGTTAGGCAATTTCTTAACAATTTTATAATGTGTGATACGATATTGTGAATAGCAACATAGGATTGACCAGTTAAAATCGTGTAGAAAATAAATTCTAACACTATTCTAACAAAGTTAGTGGTTAGAAAGTGTTAGAATGTGATAGAATAATACTAGCAATAAAATGAGGAGGGTTCAAATGGCAGTTTTAGAAGGACCCATGGTTGAATTCAAAGAAATTGTAGTTGAGGATATTAAAAAAGAAATTGTAGCTTTTGCTAATAGCGAGGGTGGTATTTTATATATAGGTATAGCCGATGATGGTAAAATCGTTGGTATAAGTAATAGCGATGAAACGTCTCTGCAAGTTTCTAATATGATTAGAGACTCCATTAAACCCGATGTTACAATGTTTGTTAGGTATTCTAATGAAATAATGGATGGAAAAGATGTTGTAAAGATCACAGTACAAAAAGGTATGCATTGTCCGTATTATATCGCTAAAAAAGGACTACGCCCTGAAGGAGTATATGTAAGGCAAGGTTCCTCCTCTGTTCCGGCATCTGAGAGTGCTATCCGGCTCATGATAAAGGAAACGGATGGTGATACTTTTGAAGATATGCGTTCGCTAAATCAGGACTTGACATTTGGATCGACAATTGATGAATTTAAGAATAGAACGATTGCATTTGGTGAAAATCAGATGATGACGCTAGGATTGGTTAACACGGAACATATCTATACAAATTTAGGGTTGTTATTGTCAGATCAGTGTGTACATACAATTAAGGCGGCTTCTTTTGAAGGTACAACAAAATCAGTATTTAAAGATAGACGGGAATTTAGCGGTTCTATTTTAAGACAAATGAATGAAGCTTACAATTATATTGATTTGTATAATAAAACAAGAGCTGAATTCTCAAAGTTACATCGCATCGATTACCGGGATTATCCGGAAGAGGCTTTGCGGGAAGCTCTTTTGAATGCTCTTGTTCATAGGGAATACTCCTTTAGTGGCAGTACGCTTATCAGTATATTTGATGATAGAATTGAATTTATATCCCTTGGCGGTTTAGTGAAAGGGATTACGATGAATGATATTTTATTTGGTGTATCCCAGTGTCGTAATGAAAAATTAGCAGCAGTATTTTATCGGTTGAAACTAATTGAAGCGTATGGAACTGGCATACAAAAAATGATAGATAGCTATAAGGATAGCAAGGACAAACCACAGATAGAATCATCGGATAATGCATTTAAAATCGTTCTGCCAAATAGAAATATGCGCTCACAAAAAATGGTATTTAGCGATAATGAAAAAGTCATATTGGAGATTTTAGAACATAAAGATGCCATAATAAGAAAAGATGTTGAAAATGTATTATCCATTTCACAAACGATGGCTGGTAGGTTATTAAAACAATTAGTCGACAAGAAAGCATTAAAAGCAGTTGGTAGCGGTAAAAAAACAAAATATGTGCAGGTTGCACAGGATGAAAAATAGAGATATTGCAAAAGGCATTTGAGAACCAGTTGCATTGACTGGAATTTCAGATGCCTTTTACATATGTATAAAGAAATTTCTGAGGATATATAGCTCAAAGCAAAACTGAAAAAATACAGTTTTGGGTGACGCCAGCTGAAAAGAATCAACTGCAACGGCTAGCAGAACTTAACCATAAAACCTTATCACAATATATTTTAGATGCAGCTCTGACTATGACTTTGGATACGGCAAAGATGGAATTTTACGCAAGTATTAATGCGGATTTAAACTATCTGAAACGCACAGCGTACGTAATTTCAAAACTAGAATTATTGATTGCTGCCGAGCAATATGATAACCAAGATTTTGTTGTGGATTTTTATAAGGCTACGATGGGGGAGGCGGAGAAACTTTTTGGAGGGGATTAGTGAATAAAAGGATATTTAAGGAAACCTACACTGGTTCTATTTTTCAAAAGCTAATTTTGGTTTAAGATTATCCAGAGCTAAGCATAGTAGTTATAATAAAAAAGAATTCCTGTAAAATTTTTGTAGAAAATTGGCAGGGATTCTTTAATTTATGGTAAATATAGGTGATATAGAAGTAAGTTAAAAGTATTGAAAGTCAATAATTAGACGAATGAAGGATCATTTTTACTTTTGAAACGTTAGCTCTAAAATTAACAAAAAGAATTTTATTAAAAATAGAAGAAGAGGGTAGGTTTTATGACACATAGTAAACTATCTGATCACAAGTTCAAGAAAGGAAAATTCATAACGCCTTGGAATGAGTTCATGAGCGAGGTAGGAAAGGAGAATTCTTGGTATCATGGAAGACAGCCAGAATATTTATGGTTGGCTTTAATTATAGATCATTATGGGAAGAAAATTGGGCTTGAGAAATGTTGCATTATAATAAACAAACTCCGCGAGTTAGCGCCAGACTTTTTTACTCCTAAGTTTTCTAGGATATTGGAACTTGATCAAGAAACTCAAAAAGAATTATATAAGTATATTTTAAATATAATTGATGTTTGTGTTTTAGCCCCTTTAACAGTGATTTTTACGTACTCTCGTTTTCCTGATTTTGCATTAAAATTTTATTCGCCACAATTATCTGTAGATAAAAGGATTCTTAAAATTAACACAATAATGGCAGAAGCAAGTAATCATCAATCTCATCTTTCGACAGATGTAAGGTTTATAGTAATTTATTGTGATTTACTTTCTGGCAAATTACAGATGCAAAAAGAAATTATAGGTTTAGTATTAGAATATCCAAAGTTATCGCATGATGATGAAAAAATGAGAATGATACGTCCAACAATACGTTCTATGGAAATGGCACTCATAGAAAGTGATACGTATGACGAGAATTATTTAAATGTTTTTTGGGAGGGAGTTAGCAGGATGAGTGATTGTGAATTGTTTTATGTTAATCTTGAAGAAGATGCACCTGATACGGAAAAGTATATGCATCACGTAAAAACCATACTTCAATATTATTCTGATTTATTAGTCTCAGCCAGACCTATTGATAATAAAATGTTGGTTCTTTTAGGAATTGCAACATATTCATACAAAAGGATTTTGGAAGTAGTTGAACACGAACTATATAATACTATTTCTGGAAGAAGTATTGTTAGAGTTCTAATTGAAGACTATATCATGATGAAATATTTACTTCAAAATGAATCATCACATGATGATATTTGGTCGGAATACCAATATTATGGAATTGGGCAGTACAAATTAATTGTTGAAAGATTCAGGGAATCCGGAAAGGTTTTATCTGATAGTCATGTGCTTTATGATTATTTAGATATTTTAGTAGGCGAATATAAGAACAAAGATTTTATTGACATGGACACCTCATATTTTGATAGACAAAATGTTAGGGCAAAGGCTATAAGTGTTGGTGAAAAAGAACTTTTTGCGTTTTATTATGACTATGATTCCGCTTTTGAACATGGCTTGTGGGGCGCAATTAGGGAAAGTTCATTGATAAAATGCAATTGTCCAGCACATCAATATCATTGTATCCCAGATCTGGATGATAAGCAGAAATTAAAAAGTGTTTGGAATGATTGTGTTGCAGTGATGAATAAAACATTATCAATAATACAAGATGTTTACGGACTTTCCGCACACTTGGCGATAGGAGATGAAAGAGATGGGGAACGATCTCCTAAAAGATGAGCTAAAAGAATTGCAATTAGCGTATAAAGAAATTCTTATAAGTGCATCTGAAAATATTTTTAAAGACGGCTCAGCTGCTGTTATTGATGAGATAAATGTGTTTTGGCATCGAAACAAAAAGCTAGTACATTGCATTCTGAAAAATTTATGTGATTCTTACCAAGCATATGTTTTCACTGGTGCAACTATTTTAGATATGGCGGATTTTGAGCATTACCCATTTGTAACCTTAGGTAAATATCATTTTTGGGATGATCCAATTTATAAATATGCAGCACTCATAGGAAAAACAAAAAATGCTTCTTTCGATAAAAAAATCCGGGAGCAAATTATTGCGACTATTAATGATAACATTAAAATTCTTAATGAAGCAGCAGATATTATTTACATTTTACCAATTAGGCTTTTGTCAGAGGTTGATGCCCAGATGGTCCATGATGCAGGAATCAAAGCTTTTCTTAGTCTTTTTAAAGAAAAAATTGATTTTGAACATTACCAGAAATATTTTAATACCATTGAAGATATTAAGAATGGATTATGTCCAGGCGTAGATAAAAGTTTGATTTTCTCTTCAGATGATGACAATACTCTTGATCTGGAGACAAGGTTTAATAATTACAAAAAGACGAATGCCCTACCTCTGCCACCGACCGCATCTGATGCAGAAGTCTTTTGGTTCAGTATATACGCTAATATGAGACAGGCATTCGATACAATTCTCATGTGTGCTGAATATCAGTTAATACCTTACATAAGATTTGATGTAGCTTATACATACATACTTAGTTTGTCGGTTAATTTTGGAGATAATAAAGAAATAAAAGATATGATTTTCAAATGTGCTATAGCTCATGTTATATATAGAACTTTTGACAAGGAAAAAGTTAAAAATTTAGATTTCAGAGAATATTATCACTCTATACAAAAATATGATTTGGAACATAATCTTTTTTTAGATTTGGAAGATGAAAATATAACATTTTCGAATCCTTCTATAGTTAAAATAGTTAATATAATAGAAAAAAACTTTGAGAGTTTTTTCTATTATATTAAGAAATGAAGGTATAATTAGTTTAAGAGATAGACGTGTTATAGGAAATTTACAAAAAAAGTAAAGTTGGTAGTGGTATTTTAAAAGAAATGGAGCGCTTATTATGTTTTTATTTGCGATAATAGAAAAAATGTAAAAGTATAAGGCAATAAATAAATATATTGATTGTTTGTATGTAACTATTGGAGGTGTAAAAGTTTTGTCAGTAGACTATGGTTTGTATTATTCGGCAGAAATTACAGTTATATGGAGTCATAATAAAGTGGATGATCAACATGTTAATATATTTTCAGTTGTTGAGCTTATTCCAGCGGAGCAAGAACTATCCAGTAAAATAGAGGATGTCGGACGTGATGGTAATAAGCTACCAATGCGGCGTATTCAGGTCAATTCAGTTTTTTCAATATATGCAGCTAGGTTTGTTGTAAATATAGAGGATGCTATAGCCTTTTTTGGAAAAGAATCTATAAGTGGTCGAAATATAAAAATCAACAATAAGACAATTGCTCTACAGTCAGTAAATTCAATGACTGTTGAACCGAGTGAAAACCATTTTATATTGGTACCCCCTAATTTATGCCCAGAAACTCCTTTTGGGCATGTTTTACCTCGTAGAAGTGTGTCAAGTAGAGTGCGTGCAAGAATTGATGCTAATGCAGAAACTTTAAAGATGTTTTCTGAAAATGATCAAATAAAAATTAGTGAGTTCATTAAAGAAACATTAGGGATAGATTTATTGAATTTTTCAGAATTTTTTGGAGCTGTTATTTTAAGTTGCCCAAATCCATACATAAGAAAGTTTGAGGAACGGTTGAGTCGAGATCGACAAAAAATTGTGTATGAAATCTATGAACGCCAAGGACAAAGTCTCATTGATGGGGAAATAGAAATTTCAGAAGAACGTCCATCTGGAAAAGGTTTTGTTATTCGGGAACTTATTAAAAAAAATAAAGGAATCATTAATATTCCTTACGAGCCTTGTGAGTTTAGAACACGCATGTTTTCTAAACAAAAAGAATTGATCGAAGATATGTCAGGTCATTTTATCAAAAGTATAAATTTGAGCATGGGGATAATTGGTGGTAAGCGTGAAATTCATGAGATAAATCAAAAAGACGGCATGGAAATGATACATAAAGTTGACGTTATTACGGATGAAGTTCATAGCATAGTTGGAGATAGCTTGGATATAAAAACGCCGACTATACTTTTGACAGAAAAAGAAAAACACCGTGTTATGGATGCATTAAAAATGCAAAGGGAATTTATTTACTTTCCAGGCAAGACCAATGATTCAGTAGAAAATGCACGACAGATATTGAGGGAAATAATTAGCAAGGCTTCAGAACGATGTATGATAGTAGATCCTTATTTATCTGGACCTGATGTTATTAAATTTAGCCTTTTTGTCAGCAATTCGAAATTTGAAATAAGATTAATAAGTTCGGCGGCCTTTTTATCAAAAAAGTATAACGAAGATGGTGATGAAGAAATAGATAATGATCCTTCAAATGAACAACTTGAAGTGCAAGTAGAACCAGTTACTTATGGCGGAATGCTGAATAGTACAATTGAGCAATTGATGAAACAGGATAAAACATTACGTTTAAAGTGTAGAGTACTAAAAGGTAGAAAGAAAAGTCCGGTACATGATCGTTTTCTTATTGTGGATAACGAGGTTTACATTTTAGGAAGCTCTCTTAACGAATTTGGTTCTAGAGCTACAACATTATTCAGAGTTCCTGATCCAAGGGTTATTATCGGTGAAGCTGAGAAATGGTGGCAAGATGATGAAATATCTATTGATTTGGGTCAGTGGCTAAGTAGGAGGTAATGATGTCCGGATCTACAGTTTTTACTCCAGGGGTTATAACGCCCCAAGCAGGACAGCCATTAAGACAGTTTCGATGCATATTGGCACCAGGTATCTGGTATTATGATCGATGGGAAGAGACAACGAATCCACCTGAAGCATATAAATTTTTAATTTCTAATGCCCAAAGAGAAATATTGATATGGGATCCTTATATAAATCCTCAAGACATTGATTTTTTTATCAATATTCCCCAAGATGTATCTGTAAAAGGACTTACATGCTTTGGTTCAAGAAGTCGAAAAGAGCAAGAACTAATATCAAGGTCCCGTATAGCATCGAGGGACTGGAATTTTCATATTAATGTAAAATATTATGACAAGAGTATAGATGGCGGTGATAATAGTGATCCATTCCATGATAGATATTTATTTGTAGATGAGCGTGTTTTTATGGTGGGAGCATCTATCGGTCATCATCATCAAAGATTATCTACAAATGCAATTGTAGAGATTATTGACAGTAATGCAAGGGCATTAGTTAGACATAGATTTGACAAATGTTGGAATCATAGTTATACTAAGAATTTATTTTCATTTGAAGGGGGGGTTTTTATTCCATGATAGACTGGCGTATTGAAATAGAGCGAAATAATTTTAGAAATGAAGTAGATGATAGTCATTTGGAACGAGGTAAATGGGAAACTGTCATTGATGAAATTTCAAAAAAAATATTAATAAATATTGAAACTTTAGATGAATTTTCACTGCATGATATACAATTAAACTGTAATAGCCAAGATAAAGAAAAGGTAGAGATTATTGTTGATTGTATAAACGAAAAGAAGTGGCCTAGTTTAGAAGGCGAAATGCGGAAATTAGCAAAATTATTAGGAGAAAAAATAGCCATAAACTCTAGTGAACAGTTCGAAAAATGGGAAATAATTGGGCAGAAAATTAAAAACTGTTGGCCACTTTTTGAATCGTGGATTGAATTTTTACCAATTGAAGATATTAGTAAGAACCAGGATATAATAGAGCAGTACCCTAATCATAATAATCCATTGGAACTCATTGACACTTGGGGTGTATATAGAGAAAAAAAATATTGGCCAAATGTTTTTAGCCATATTGAAGAATGCAATCAATTTATATATGATCCA
Source organism: Pelosinus sp. sgz500959 (assembly GCF_042610375.1). NCBI lineage: Bacteria > Bacillati > Bacillota > Negativicutes > Selenomonadales > Sporomusaceae > Pelosinus > Pelosinus sp. sgz500959. The sequence continues at coordinate 116,748 of NZ_JBGJZL010000009.1, read as the reverse complement.
TGGTTATATGTTGAGAAAGTTTCACCTAGATATGAAGAATTCCGGTTAAAAAGTTCAATGATGCTTCGAAATGACCTTGTACAAAAGCTTGGATGGGAAACATGGTTATTGTGGGTAGCTGATTTTCCTATAATTTATATGAAACAAGCTGTAATATATAATATAAATGATTTAGATATAATAAAAAAACTAATTGCGCAAGTATCAATTATAGAAAAGATCGAACCTACCAATAAGATGATTTTAATAGTACTCTTAATTAGGCGATTTTTAGAATTATGTGAGCATATTCAAAGAAACTTAGATTATGCTGTAAAACGGATAGAACCAGATGAGAAAGGCATAGATTTTAAACAAGAACTAAAAAACTGGGAAGAAACTGAATCTTTTGAACGTATAAGTAGTCTCATTGATGAGGTAGTTGCAATTGCTATGCGAGATGAGATTGGGTTTCAAATTATGTCAAGTATGTTTAAGCATTTAGAAGTGGTAAGTGAAAAGAAAAATATTATAAGAAGTCAGTTAAGAACATTGCTTATTAGTAATTTGGCAAAAATGTGTGAAGCGTCTGATTGTTATAAAAGATTATTAGAAGAATTAAATTCTCAAACTAAATTATTAAATGCTGCAATGTTGTTTTTTTGCCTGGAAGACAGTCAAGATGATTTAAAGCAACAAATTATTAAAATGATCTTAAACCAATATGCAAATTTATTAATTTCAGAGAAGTATTTATGGCATGGTAATCTTTCGTTTGAAGGTGATGAAGGAAAATTACTTTGGTATTTGTCAGGGGTAATTTCGTATAGTAATGATCCTTACTCAGAGTTAACTAGTCTAGTTGAAAGGGTATTAATAAAGAGTGGAGGATGGAAATATAATTATGTGGAATATTTAGAATCTATAACGAAGGTAACACACTGTTTGACCGTAGGAACAATGATGGCTGAATGGATGCAGAGAAATGGTAAAATTCCCGAGGCAAGTATTGTATATAGATATATTTGGAGTTTTGCCCATGATTGGATTCGGTGGATATTTGATGATAGAAATGAGAGCGTGACTGCTTTGCTGATTTCACTTTGGGCAAGACTTATACTGGTATGTCCTGATAATTATGTTGACATGACTCTGGAAGCGTCCAATAAGTTGGATTCATTGAAACAACAAATTACGTGTCTTAAAGTGTTGAGACAAAATTTACGGAATAAAGAACCTGGTACCGAATTGCCATTAACTTTACAAAAACATATATATACACTTTTCGAAAAATCTTTCGTGGTTGAAAAGCAATTAACAAGTGAGCAAAACGAAGTAGCCTGGTTTACTAATTCGATTGTAGAACTAACTCCTAATATTTAGAAGATTGTCAAATAGATGGCATGGAGACGGAAGATTGTACGAAAAAGACCTCATATTTAATCTAGATATTAGCTCAATGTCCATTTTAAGAGATGAGGGGACGGGTTGTTTATCCCCACAAAAAAAATGCCATTTTAATACTTTTTTTAAATATTTGACCTCATCCCTCTTCCGAAAAACATGGGACCTATCTTGCGCTCCCCCGATACAGGCGAACTCTATATGGCAGTCAGGATATCACTGAGAATCATAAAAATTTATTAGCAGAAATTTTTATGATGATGAGATCTAACTATAACGTGCACTCAAATAAGAGGGGAAGCTAATAGTATATCGAATTATAGAAGTATATGCTAATGAACATTACTTTTCGTTCGTAATTTCGTATTATGCGAGGAAGAACTGTAATTAGGAGAGGTTAAGGGAAAATGCTTCAAAAGAAGTAGGAGGAACATACGTCTTGAAAAAAATACTATTAGTAGGATTAGAATACAGTGGGGCTGATATCGAGCAGGTAGTTATTGAGACAAAAGGATTAGGGGAACCAGAGATATGTGGAGAGCATGCAGCTTTACCTCTATATGAATATGATGTTATTATTATTAATCCACAAAGTTACTCACACTTTTTATTTGGGAGAGCTACAGAACACTCCGCTTCTTTAAAGGAGTTAGGGAGTTTAAAAAAGGAAAACGATAGGTATGATTTTGACACTGTATTTGACGACGGAGAACGTATAAAAGAACTTAATATAGCAATTAGTCAAGGTGCAAAATTAGTCTGGATTGCAGTTGAGGATAAGAGAGAATCTTTTTATGGGAAACGTACTTCATATCAGGGCTATCTAAACGATGATGTAAAAGACGAACTTGAGCATAGTTGCAAATATCGTAAAAGATCAACTCGATTAAAGATAATAAAGAAAAATAACTTTAGTGGATATTTTGAATCGCTCAGCCAGTGTGGTTGGGGATTGACTTGGCAACCACGTAGTAAGGATGAGTCATGGTTGGCTGAGACACCTGAAGGATATTGTCTTGGGAAAGAAATAATGGTAGATGGTAGTACCGCTTGGTTATTAACGCCCCCTACGTCTCCTGAAGCATTAAACGTCCTAATAAAATGTATGCTGTCAGGCGAAGTTGGCATAACAAAACAGAAAAAGGTAGAGGATAAAGTTAAAATTAAGCATATTCCTAGTGGCGATATCATTTCCCATATCGGCAGAATGAATCTACTACTCGTTACTGCGACGGAAATAGAAACAAGGACAATTCTCAAATATCTTGCTCCCTTAGACGGTCAAGAAGAACTACTGGAAGGGACTATCGATAATTTAACATATCGAGTTGGAAAGTTCGGGGCATATAATGCTGTTCACTTTCAGTGCGGAATGGGTACGACGGGGCGAGATGCCTCAACGCTTTCTACATATGATGCAATACATAAATGGCAACCAAAGGCTATCGTCATGATTGGTATAGCATGCGGTAAAGATCCGATAAAGCAAAAGATTGGAGATGTACTAGTATCTGAATCGATTACTGCATATGAACCTATGAGAATTGGATCGAAAACAATTCCACGAGGTCCCACTTCTTTAGCAGGACAAGTATTGCTCAATCGATTTAGGAATATGTTGGATTGGGAATTTATGACTTCGCCTAAAACAAAGTCAAGAATGATAGTTGGAGAAATGTTGTCTGGTGACAAACTTATAGATGACCAAGAATTTAAAGATGAACTATTTGAGTTATTCCCAAACGCCATCGGTGGCGAGATGGAAGGGGCGGGAGTATATGCTGCTGCTGCGAGATTAAAACTTCCAGAATGGATAGTTGTAAAGGCAATTTGTGATTGGGGAGACGGTAGTAAAACAAAAGAATCACAGCCGCTAGCGGCTGAAATGGCTACATCATTATGCCATGCGGTATTCAGTAAGCCACACTCATTTGACCAGTTATTATGTCAAACAGAGACAGTACAAGCTGACGTAGTAACGGATTTATATAAGGAATCAAGTAGTAATGAGATACTGCCGATTGATAAAAAATTACTCACAGAAGTATCCGCAGTCTTTACAGGATATAAAATGCATCAGTTTTTTGAAGAATTATCTAACTCAAGGTCAGTATATTTAGAAATGATGACAGATTTTGAAATCGGTTTAAGTCGTTTATTAGCTCCAGATAAAAAAATGAGGAATAGGGATTTAGAAGAAGTGCGTTCATCCTTTCTTTATGCAATTCAAGAATTCCTAAACTTTTCTACTACCACTTTTTCTTCTATTAATAACGTAACTGCAAGGTTCTATGGGGGTGTTAGTGAATTTCAATTGTTAACAACTCATAGAGAGGGTTTTGATAAAGAAGACGTCGAATATTTAGAACTTATACGTAGAATCTATAAAAGATGGGAAGAATTACATGAGCAAGTGCGCGGAGCTCTTCCGGATTTTGATTGGTGCTAGATTGTTTAATTCATTCTACAAGGGCGTAGAATCAGTTCAAACAAAGTGAAATAGAGAGTATAATTAAGATGTCAGTGTACTACTGATTATCCATTTTACAACCAGTGCCTCATTTGAATAAAGCGCTACTTAATAGATCATGTCAACATGTACATAAACCTAAAGCGCTATTAACAGATATCGGAACAGAAGAACTAGCTCACATGGAAATGATAGCAGCTATGGTCTATAAATTAGTGGATGGAGCTACGCCTAAAGACTATGAAGAAGCTGGCTGGGGCGGACAATATGCTCAGCATAATCATGGTCTATTTTGGACAGATGCCAATGGCGTACCTTGGTGTGCGTCCTATATTGCCTGTCTTGGTGATCCGATTGCGGATTTAACAGAAGATATGGCAGCAGAGCAAAAAGCACGAGTAACGTATGAGCATCTGATTCAGTTGACTGATGATCCATGTGTAAAAGATACATTACGATTTTTGTGGCAACGTGAAGTCGTACATTTCCAGCGCTTTGGAGAAATGCTCAATACGGTGCAGGAACATATGAGTAAGAGCAATATGTGGTGTGGATGTGAGATGAAGGAGTAGAAAATGGAAAAGGCATCTGAGAATCAGTGGTGATACTGGATTTTCAGATGCCTTTTCTATCATGATTTTCAGCAAAAACATACTGGATGAATTTTTGAATTGTCTCCGGAACTTTCGGTTTGTCATTTTTTACATAAAGAAAAATTTTAACGGGTTTTAGATCCGAACTTATATCTATCGCATAAGCCATCTTTTCTGTTTTTAATCTTATGGGTAAAACGGCTATGCTAGAGCTGGTTTCTATACCGGTAAGGATTGGCTCTATGATGTCATATTCAATCAACTTATAATTCGTTATAACGTTTCGGTTTAAAAAATCAATCGTGGCTTTTCGATAAGGGCAATTTTTATCACGGCTCATCAGGATAGGATGTTTGGAAATGTCTTGAATGGAAACCAAATTATTGGCTGTCAGCCAACCGATTGTTTCATCGCATGAAAAAATCGGTTTGAGCTCTTGCTGTTCGACGGGGCGATTGAGAAGGATGGCATCAAGATTTCCATGAAGTAGAAGAGAAATCAATTCATCCAGTGGTCTTGTATAAACAGATAAGTTTAGAGGAAGGGCGGGCATGAGGGATGCCAGATATCCTGTAGTTATCGAGGGAGTAGCACCAATTTTCAATTCTGGTTCGTAATTTGAAATGGCGGATGAGGCTTCTGCTAATAAAGCCAATATCTTATCCGCATATTCAAATAAAAGTTTACCACTGGGTAATAGTTGTACGCCACGGTTAGTTCGAATGAATAGCGGTAAGGCAAGTTCTTCCTCTAACGCTTTGATTCGTAATGTAACATTGGATTGTACGTAACCTAGCTGTTCTGCTGCACGTGAGATTGAGCCCAATTGAGCTACTTTATAAAAAATTTTTAAGTCGTTACTTTCCATTCACCATTCTCTCCTGTTATTATTCAAATTAATACCAAGTATCGTTATTGATTATTATACATGGATAAGGTGAAATACTATAATAAAATCATCAGAAAAAAGCGACTCACATTGAGAATGCTTTAGAAAAAAATGGGGTGAGTTTATGATAGGCATGCAATACAAAGTGATATTGCCAAGCAACTATGATATGGACATGATAAGAGAAAGGGTAAAAAATAATGGATTTAAGATGGACGGTTTCCAAGATTTGAAATGGAAGATGTATTTAATCGCAGAAAAAGATAAAAACGGCAATCTGCAAAACGAATATTCGCCACTTTATCTATGGGAAAAACATGATGGAATGAATAAATTTTTATTTGAAGGTTTTTACGATAACATACTCAATTCATTTGGCTGGCAACATGTCAATATAGGGGTTCCTATCTTGGATACGACGTCAGAAAATATAAAGAATGCCAGATTTGCTGTAGAAATTACTTATGAAATTGAACCTAGTTTGAGTTTGAGAAAGTTAGTCAGCGAGATGAAAGGGCAAGAACTTGGCTTGAGAAATGATTTAGAAAGTATTACGATTTATAATCCAGATAAGTGGAAATATACAAAATTTTATTTTTTGCAAACGTTGGAAGACAATGTTTTTGAATTTGGAAAGGTGTATACGATACTCCATATTTCACAGTAAAAGAGACATTACATTTTTTGTGGCAACGTGAAGTCGTACATTTTCAGCGCTTTGGCGAAATGCTCAATACGGTGCAGGAACATATGAGTAAGAGCAATATGTGGTGTGGATGTGAGATGAAAGAATAGCAATTTAAAAATCCTCTGACAATCAGTTATCGTACTGATTGTCAGAGGATTTTTGTATGGCTCTTTTGGTGTGCCCAATTGAGGTTACTTGACTTCTTCTTCTCATATATGACAAAATAAGAACAACTGTCAGTTGGATCTTATTTGACGTAATCTATAAGCATAAGAAACCATGCTGCCTAGATTCAGAAAAAAATTATAAACGATGTAATTGTATTGAAAGTTGATCTAGTAATGCACTATTGTCAATTCCCATCATCAAAAGGCCATACCGGAGACCAGCATAGATGGGCTGGTAACTAAGGTCAATCACTTGTAAACCTGGACATGTACCAGCTAGTTCTTTAATAACTTGACGGTGGATAATTGCATTTTTTAATACACCACCAGATAGGACTAGGCTAAATTCTGCGTTCTGCAGGTCTAATTTTTTTATGACTGTAAAGGCCATGTCTTGGAGTTCGCGGCAAGCACCTTGGATAATTTTCTCCCCTTGAGGGTCACCTTCTTCTGCTAGTTTCATGATGATTGGCGTTAAAGCGGCAACTTGTGCTACAGAGAAGCGAGGGCTATATACCCAATTGATCAATTCATCAACATCTGCCAAGGAGATTTCACTTAACAGTGCAGCTAACATGCCAGAGGATTTTTCCCGGCCATCATAGCTTTTTAGAACATGAGTAATCGCGGCTTTACCAATGGAATATCCACTACCTTCGTCACCAACGAGGTATCCCCAGCCACCGACACGAGTCTCCAAGCCTTCTTTGGTGATGCCGCAGGCAATGGAACCAGTGCCTGCAGCGATTAGTACACCGTTATTTTGTCCCACTGATCCTTTTAATGTCAGCATGGCATCATTACATAGATAGATGGTATCAGCCGTTATATTTGCGGAAATTAATGCTTGATTTACGATTGATGCCAGGGCGGCTTCATCTTTTTTTGTGTCTAGACCAGCTAAACCCAAGACTACACAGTTGATATGTACAGTCTGTTTTTTTACAAGGGTGGTTAATAACACAATCAAATTCTCAGTGGCCTTTTCTGCACCAATGCTATGATAGTTACAAGAATTGCCTTGGGCAAAGCCAAGTATCTGTCCGTTCTTATTACAAAGTGCTGCTCGGCACCCTGTGCCACCTGCATCTACAGCTAAAACTGCTACTTCCTTCATATCAATTGCCACCTTCTGACTAGAATTTTTCTTCTATCATAATACCGGTAAAGTGAACTTGCAAGATCAATCATTACAATGGAGTGTGAAAGCGTGACAAAAGAACAAGAATTAGCCAATCAAATTCAGGGAATGGTTGGTGGTAAGGAGAATATTCGTACGGCAACTCACTGCATGACTCGCCTGCGTCTTACGATCATTGACGAGTCTAAAGTCGATGTGTCAGCTCTAAAAAATCTTAAAGGTGTCCTTGGAGTCGTTGAAGGGTCAGAGCAGCTGCAAATTATTCTTGGACCTGGTGTTGTTGGTCGGGTAGCTGCAGAAGTAACAACGCTGACAGGGGGACAACTGGAAGAAGTCAAAGATTTAAAAAGCCAAATTAAAGAGAAAAACCGCACGCCGGTTAAAATGTTCTTAGGTAAGCTGGCTGCTATTTTTGTGCCGCTGATCCCAGCCATTGTTGGGTCTGGTATGGTGGCAGGCTTAACCAATATTGCCATCCAATCAGGCGCTAATCCCCAAGGAAATTTTATTACGATCTTGAATGTAATCGGCTGGGGGTTCTTTTCTTACCTCGGTATTTTTGTAGGAATCAATACAGCCAAGGAATTTTCGGGTACACCAGCTATCGGGGGGCTGGCAGGAATCTTGATTATCAATCCTGCCATTGCGACGATAACGATCAATGGAATGCCTCTCGTTCCTGGGCGGGGTGGTTTATTTGGCGTGATACTTGTTGCTTGGTTTATGACCATGGTAGAGAAACAAGTGCGTCGAGTCGTACCGAATGCTCTTGATATTGTGATTACACCACTTGTTACTTTACTGATTGGTGGATTTGCTTGTTTCTATGTATTGCAGCCGATCGGCGGTGTATTATCTGATGGCATTATCAATTTATTTAAAAATCTGCTTGATATGGGTGGAGCTGTTATCGGCTTTATCCTTGCTGGAACTTTTTTACCTGTTGTCATGACCGGTCTCCATCAAGGATTAGTACCGGTTCATATGGAATTTTTAAATATACAACAGGCCAATCCGCTCATGCCTATCTTAGCGATGGCTGGTGCTGGACAAGTAGGGGCTACAGCAGCGGTATACCTAAAAACTAAAAATAATAAGTTGAAAGAAATCATTAAAGGGGCACTGCCAGTAGGTATTCTTGGTATCGGTGAGCCGCTGATCTTTGGCGTTACATTGCCTCTAGGCCGACCATTTATTACGGCTTGTATTGGAGCAGGTTTTGGCGGAGCATTTCAAGCGGCTATGCATGTAAACTCCATTGCACTAGGGTTGTCAGGACTGCCGCTGGCTTTTCTAATTAAACCTGGTCATATCACTTATTATTTAATGGGAATTTTGATTGCTTATGTGGCTGGATTTATCATTACTTGGCTAGTTGGTTTTGAAGATCTGCAAGAAGAGGACTATGAACAACAAGGGAAAGGGGGAATATAAGAATGTGGGAAAAAGGTATATCGGCCTATGTGGGAATGGGGTATTCTCTTGAAAGCATCTATCGTTATCTAGAGCTTGCTAAAGACTATGGATATACTCGCTTGTTTACATCGCTGCATATTCCGGAAGCAAATGCTGCTGTGATGTTAAATGATTTTCATAAGTTTATGGCTCATGCAGTGAAATTGGGTTATTCCATTACAGCAGATATTTCTCCTCGCGTCTCTCAAATGCTTGGTGCTACTCTATCGGATTTTTCTGCATTAAAAAAGCTGGGTTTATCAGCAATACGTCTTGATGATGGCTTTTCGCCAGAACAAATTGCGGCCATGAGTGTAACAAGCGGACTGGATATTGAAATCAATGCCAGTACGATCACTCCAGACACGTTGCAGCAAATCCATGATGCTAAAGCCGATATAACTCGGATGCGCGCTTGCCATAATTATTATCCACGTCCTGAAACAGGGTTGGCGTTTTCTCTCTTTGCTGAACGTTGTCAGCTCCTGCGTAGTTATAAGATACCTGTCCTTGCCTTTATTCCGTCTCGGAGTTGTCCTCGTGGTCCTATTTTTGCTGGCCTGCCTACACTAGAAAAGCATCGATTGATTTCCCCGCAGCTAGCTGCCAAAGAGTTATTGGCATCTGCGTTAGTCGATGGACTTCTCTTCGGTGATCCAATGGTGGGGGAAGAGGAATTGGCTTCTGTAGCTAGCCTTGAGCCTAGCAATATTGAACTGCAGGTGATCGTAGAAGCAGACGCCTCTGCTGCAGAGCGAGAAATTTTATTTGCTGCTCATACCAATCGTACTGACCCTGGAGAATGGGTCATTCGTTCTCAAGAAGCTCGCGGTATATGCCAGACAGTCATTCCAGCACGTGTAAGCATACCACGTAAGGTTGGAGCCATAACCATCGACAACCAGGACTACCTTCGCTATATGGGTGAAATGCAAGTGGTTCGATCCTCAATGCCCGCTGATCCGCGCGTTAATGTGGTGGCGCATATTATTGCTGAAGAACTTTTTCTGCTGGATTATATCAGGCCGGGCGGGACTTTTCGGTTAAAGGAGTTTGTTGCAAATGAATCTTGAGAAACTAGTAACGGAAGCTCGTAATCCAGACACGATCAATATTGACAATCAATCCAGTCTAGAGATTATAGAACTTATAAACCAAGAAGATCAAAAAGTTGCTATGGCTATTCGAAATATTTTGCCGGATATTGCTAAAGTCGTTGACTACATTGTTGAGGCTTTGCAGTCGGGAGGTCGTCTCTTTTATCTTGGTGCTGGGACAAGTGGTCGGATCGGAATTCTTGATGCATCAGAGTGCCCACCGACTTACGGTACGGATCCTGAGCTGGTACAGGGACTCATCGCTGGCGGAGCACAAGCCATTTTACGGGCTGTAGAAGGAGCTGAGGATTCGGATACTTTGGCAGCTGAAGATTTAAAAAGTAAACAACTAAGTCCATTAGATATCGTGATTGGTATTGCTGCCAGCGGCCGAACTCCCTATGTAATTGGTGGTCTGCGCTATGCAAAGTCAATGGGATGCAAGACCGTATCCTTAACCTGCAGTCCTGATTCTGAGATGAGCAAAGTCGCTGATCACAGCCTAACAGTAGTAACGGGACCCGAAGTCATTATGGGATCGACACGGATGAAAGCGGGTACTGCCCAGAAAATGGTGCTCAATATGCTGACAACAGCCACTATGATCAATCTCGGGAAAGTCTATAGTAACTTGATGGTCGATGTACAGGCTACGAACCTAAAGCTAAAGGAACGTGCAAAGCGAATTGTTATCTTGGCTACTGGAGCTGACCATAAAGAGGCTGAAGAAGCTTTAAATGCTGCAGGCGGCTTAGTAAAACTAGCGATTATCATGATATTGGCAGGGGTTTGTGCTGAAGATGCATCCCAATTGTTAGAAACAGGTAACGGCTTTGTTGCAAAGGCTTTGGCTCTGGGAGACTGCAAAACCAACTAATTGCTGGCAAATCAAACAGCAAGAAAAAAATTATTGTGAGGTGTCTTTATGGATATTCCAGGAATCGAAACAATATTTACGAAAAGTATGACCCTTACCATCGAAAAAAGAATGGAAAAAACAGATTCCATCAAATTTTGTGATCGCCAAACAACTCCAGCTTTATCCGCGGACCTTGCTGCAGGATTTTGTGTAGGAGCAGCGCTGGGTAAGATCACACTCAAACAACCGCTGATTGATGCTGGTTGCTCTTATTTAGAGGCAATCTCAAATAAAAATTTGGAGGAAGCGGTTGCACGTACATATGATTTTTATAACTTGACGCGTGCGCGTTTAAGAACTGCAAATGAACTATTTCAGCTGTTTATTGAACAGGCTACGATTGATACAGAGACTAAAAAATTGGCAAGCAATGTTGCGGAGCTGTTTTTTCAAACAACCATTGAGGGTGATGAGTAATTTTATGTGGTAAATAATTAGGAATGATGAAGATCAAAAAAATAAGTGGACATTAGATAAGGTGCTGTGCAGAAATGAATTGTTCTGTACAGCACCTTATCTAATTCAAAACTAGAATATCGTAAGCCATCCCATTTTCCTACTGTCGGTTATCGATTTTTGAAGAGAGAGCAGCTGGCTTGTCACGATCAAGAAGGAATCTTTGTAGTAAAGCATAGCGTACTATGAAAAGGTTACTAAACTCTCGATAAAAGGCGAGCTACAATAAGGCCTAGTTGCAGTTTGAATTGGTCTTGTGAATTTTCGGGATCGAATCCGGTGATCTCGTAAATACGATTTAACCGATATTTGAGAGTATGCCTGTGAACGTAGAGTTTTTGTGATGTTTCTTTTATCCTGCTATTACATTCGAGGAAAGCTTCAAAAGTGGTAACTAGTTCACTTTTATGATTTAGATCATAATCAATGATTGGGGATACAGTCTGCAAGTAATAGTTGTACAATTCCTTTTCGTTCACGTTATTACCAAACAGATTATAGGCGCCTAGGTCTTCATAGTATAAAATACAATCTTTTTTTTGTAACCGATAGCCAATTGATAAGGCGTGTTCAGCTTCTTGAGAACTTTTAGGAATATCAGAGAGTTTGTTATAGATCTGACCGATTCCAATGGAAGCAGTAATTTGCATTTCTCCTCTTATGATTGCTTGTAATGAGTGAGCTATTTTTGAAATTTCTGCTTTACCTGTCGCGGTGTTAACTTGAAGCAAAATGATGAGTTTATTACTTTTATATTTTAGCAATGCTTGTTTTTGATAAGATTGTAAAAAAAAACGAATCAATGAAAATAGATTCTGCTTAATTTCCTGTAGATGTTCTTCACTATGATTTAGAATAATATCGTTTAAGTTATCAATTGATACGGAAAAAATGATGAATTTTTTTGCTAAATCAAAACCAAGATAATTTGCTCTACGATGTAAGATCTTTTCTGTTTTTATATTATTTTCGAGAAGATCATCAATGAAGTCACCTTTAACCCTCTCTTCTGCTTCCCATATAGCTTTTTCTTTTAGGATCTCTAGAGTGCTAATCGTGGCAGCAGAAGAAATTGCGATTTTTTTCATATCTTCAAGGACTTTTTCATCGGTGAGTACAGAGATATAACCATAGATATCATTACCAACCATGAGAGGCTGTAAGAACTGATAAGGAATGTCAGAAGGCGTATTCTTAAGAGATAGTATCGAGTTTATCGCATAAGTGAGTAATTTTCTTTTTTTCAAAGACTGATACTCCATTTGAATTTTTTCAGAATCTACATAACAAGAGCTCTTATCTAGCCCTGAATAGGTTAGAAGATTAAAGTATGTATCTAAAATTCTTACTGGTGCTTTAATCAGTTCAGATAATACCTTTGCAACTTGTGGGAGTCCTTCATTTTGCAATATCACCAGAGTCAAACGATCGTGAATCAGACGAGCATATTCGAGCATTTCCATTTGGCTATTTATAATTTGTTTAGCAATAGCCTTGGTCAGCTCTGAAAAGACAATATGTTTTGGTAATTCTAAGAGGGGAAAATTGTATTCATTACACTTTTGAATAATGGTGGGAGGTATTATGTCTAAGTAATAACCAGTTTGGATAGCAAGACCAGCTAAATTGCGTTTAGCCAAGTAGGGAATTAATTCATCAAGTAGGTTAGGACTATCAGTCAGGTCAAAAGCGGTAGTGATTAATAATTCACCTTCTTGTAATGAACTTACTTCATCAAGTAATTCCATAACACTGACCCATTTGATCTCTCGATCGAGTCCGGTTTTACCTGCGATGATTTTTGTTTGGTTCATCACATCGATGGCCAAGGCTGCTTGTACTGTAATTCCCATAACATAACACCTACAATCATATTTTGCTTTTTTATTATAACAATGATGGGCATTTAGACACTGAGTATAACTGGATGGCATTAGAATACTGCCTCTGGTCCAATGAAGCCGTCATATCAATATGGTATATTGACATTATCTTAAATGGAGCAGCTCAACGATTCTTGTGAAAGTGAATGATGAATTACTTCCAATAATAGTGTTTTTCTTTTGCTAACTCTTCAAAACGTTTGATTCGATCAATGGACTTATCATGGAATTTGGTGATTGATTCCATGATGATGGTATTGATTACGACTGATGCAGCTCCCATTGAGTCAGTAAAGGCAACGGAATGAGACGGTGCATAAATCACATAATCAGACAGAGGGACGCAAGGAGATAGTTCATCATTTGTTATGGAAATGATGGGCCACTTGAGGGTTCTTAAATATTCAACGATTTCCAGTGTTCTTGCAGGATACCTAGGATATCCAAAGACAATAACCGCTACTTTTTTACCCTCCCAGGGTAAAAAGGAGTCAAAGGTATGAACGCCTCCGTCATTAATGGTCAGTACTTCTTTTGATAAAGCGCGAATGAACATATAGCTGCAATAATTGGCTAGAGCAGCTGATGAACGCAAACCGATAATCACAACTCTCTCGGTTTCGCCGAGCAAATCAGTAACATCTGACATCACTTGTGGAGAAAACTTGGCAATCAGTTCATTAAAATTTTGTTCTTCAGCTTTTATGATATCCATTAAAATATTGGTTTCATCACGTTTGGTTTTGACGGATAATTCCGCATATTTAACCATTGTCATTTCATTACGGATGATTTGCTGCATCTTTTCTAAGAATTCAGGATATCCTTTGTAGCCCAGAAAGCGAACAAAACGGATCACGGAAACTTCCGATGTTTCTACTTCAGTTGCCCATTGCTGTGCTTTCATAAATGCAACATCAATAAAATTATTAACGACGTAGGTCGCTAGTTTTCGATACACACTAGTATAACTTTCTTGTTTGGATTGGATATGTAAGAGAAAATCATCTTTATTTTTTATATTATTAATTGATAAATTCATAATCAATACTACCTTCCCTTTTTTCAATAGACTGTTTTATAAAGTATAGCATTAATAGTTTTTAATTAAAACATGTTGTAAAAGCAACCACAAAAAAAAATTGACGGAAAAACTACAACGTTGATATAATTCAAAGTAAAACATTGATAGAAAATAGTGCTATATTGACTCTTAATAGCAGAAAATTCTAAGTCTAATAGGCTTTATTATAACAAGAATGGAAAAAGGAGGTGATTATACAATGTAATTGATCATTTTTAAGACAACTATTATTGAAAAAATCTAAATGTTAGGTGACAAAACCTTAATGAGTGAAACGCAGTACAATTCAAATGCGGAATTTACCATAAGGCAAACCGGTACTAATCGTGACTAAGACAAAATTAAAATTTAATATTTGAGAAGGAGCTGAAAGAGATGGATGATACTAAAAAACACGTATCGTTTAAAGTAGCTATACTTAATATTTTAATTCTTGTGGTTTCAGTAGGAATAGGTAACGGTTTATACAAAATGCCCCTCGACACTTCATTTATTGTAGCAATAACAGCCATTGCTGGAGTTGTTATGGTCAGCAATGGGTATAAAGGCAAGGAAATACTAGACTATTTCTTCGATGGAGGTAAGAAGTCAGTCAGCGTTATGATCCTTCTTATGGGTGTAGGTGCGGTCATTGGTTCATGGATTATATCTGGTGTCGTGCCAACTCTCATCTATTATGGATTAAAGCTGATATCACCATCTTATTTTTTAGTCAGTGGTTTTCTTTTTTTATGCTTGATTTCCTTTTTTATAGGAAGTGCATATGCGACGGCTGGGACAGTTGGTGTAGCTCTTATGAGCATTGGTTATGGAATGGGATTTCCACCAGCAGTAACGGCTGGTATGGTTTTATCGGGAGCCGTATTTGGAAACAAAATATCACCTTTTGCTGATACCACGAATATGTGTATCGCTGTAACAGGCGTAGATCTAGTCGAACATATTAAGTCCATGTTGTATTCCGTCATACCAATATTTTTTGCCAGTGCAGCGATCTATACATATATGGGAATATCCTTTGCTCATGAATCCCTGGATCAGTCCAATATCAATTTAATAATTGATTTAATTGATAAAAACTTTGTCATTAGTCCACTTTTACTATTAGTGCCGATTCTTACGATTGTACTCATTATTAAGAAAATGCCTCCGGTTATTGCCTTGTTGTTGGCGACTTTAGCTGGGGCCGTTGTCGGGCTTATTTTTCAACCGACGTATGATTTAAAAGCGATCTTTACTGCCATATCCAAAGGATTCCAAATTAATACAGGAGTACCTAAAGTGGATTCTTTGCTCAATCGAGGTGGTATTGCAAGTTTTATGGGAATTGTTGAGAATGTTTTCTTTCTTATGGGGGCTAGTGAGATCTTACAAAGGACAGGTACTACAACTGCCATACTAGAGAAAGTAAGCAAGGTGATTCGAGGTTCTACAAGTTTGGTAATTGCAAACTTATTTACAGGTTTGGTGGTAGATGGGGTCACAGGAAGCCAATATCTAGCAATCATTTTACCTGGAGAAATGTTTAAACCCTTATATCAAAAATTAAAAATAAAGCTTACAGTGCTCTCTAGAACACTAGAGGATTCAGGAACAATATTCGCCTTTCTGATTCCCTGGTCACTAAATGCGATCGGTATGGGCGCAATATTAGGTGTTCCAGTGACTGAATCATATATTTATGCTTATCAGCTTTGGTTGTCTCCTATTCTCTGTATTCTGTTCGCTGTGACTGGAATTGCCATATGGAAAGAAGATTCAGCGGAAGAACAAACTCAGGAAGTTAGAAAAAATTTGGCTGGTTAATTAGTTATAATAAGGGGGAGAAAAAATGATTATTGGTGTATTAAAAGAAAACAAAGAAGGCGAATCAAGGGTTATCGTAACCCCAACTGGTGTATCCGAATTATGCCGTTGTGGTCATACGGTATTGGTGCAGAAAGATGCAGGGACTCAAGCTGGTTTTTCCAATGATGAGTATGTAGAAGCAGGGGCTCAATTGCGTGAAAGTATGCAAGACATTTATGCAGAAAGTGAATTAGTTGCTAAGGTTAAAGAACTTTTTCCAGAAGAATATGATTTAATTCGCGAAGATCAGATTATGCTTGCTTGTTTTCATCCAGCAGCAAATCGGGAAGAAACAGATGTCATGTTAGATAGAAAGATCATTGGATTTGCGGCTGAAGATACACATCGCTATGGATCGCCAAATTGTGAGGTCGCAGGGAAATTAGGAGCGATCATGGGGACCTTATGCCTGACCACTATGTATGGCGGTAGTGGAAAATTAGTTGGTGGTATGGGTGGTGCGCCAGGCATTAATGCGATTGTTATTGGGGCTGGCATTGTTGGAAAAGGAGCGACTGAGGTACTCGCCTCTCTAGGTGCTAAGGTCATTCTAATGGATGTCAATGTAGGAGTACTAAGAAGTTGCGGTACTATATTCCCTAAAAATGTACATACAGCTTTTTCAAATCAAAAAAACATTGCAGATTTACTTCCTACGACTGACCTTGTGATTAATTGCGTAAAATGGCCTAAGCATAGAAAGGACCATTTAATTAGTCGTGATATGCTAAAATTGATGCAAAAAGGATCTGCAATCGTCGATATCAGTGCTGATTTAGGAGGTGCTATTGAGACTTACCGTCCAACAAGTCACCATAATCCTACTTACATCGTTGATGGAATTGTTCATTACGGCGTTGATAATATTCCAGGTGCTGTTCCTCATACAACGTCAATTGCTTATGCTGCAGTTGTATTACCCCATTTACTTTCCATTGCCAATAATGGAGTGGAAGAAGCATGTAAAAGAGATGCCTATTTAAGAAGAAGTTTGGTGACCTACAAAGGGACATTAACACATGCTGAGACGGCATTGATACAAAATCGTGAAAGAATCACTCCTGAAGAGATGTTAGGATTAACTGATTGCCAAAACCTTGATCGTATCTAAAAATAATCAAGTCATTTGATTTGATCATAAGACGGATCCACATAACACTAAGGCAGTGTTTCAGTATCAATTGCTGAACACTGCCTTTTTTATAACCATCATTTATACATCGTGTATAATTTGGATAAAGAAAATTATGGCATAATTGCCAAAGAATAAGACGGTAGGTAAATGCTATAGTTATATCATGTTCAGGCAGAAAATGCTTATAGAGTACAAAGTATGAATTGAGCGTAATCATGCCAAAAATTACGTTAGGTTATGGCAAAAAGAGTATGAAGAATCCAAATTGAGGGGGAAATAGGATGCGTAACTATAAAGATATTCCACTGTGGAGTCACGTTTCAGAAGAGGAATGGAATGACTGGAATTGGCAAGTTCGTAATCGGATCACCAATGAAGAAGAATTAAAGCAAGTCATTGAACTATCCAGCGAAGAAGAAGATGGTATAAGACAATGTTTAAAAATGTTACGAATGGCCATCACTCCCTATTATGCAACTTTAATGGATCCTGTGGACCCAAACTGTCCGATTCGTAAGCAGGCTGTACCTACCATACGAGAATTGCATAATGGAAAATCAGATATGGCCGATCCGTTGCATGAGGATATTGATTCCCCTGTCCCAGGTCTTACTCATCGCTATCCAGATCGGGCGCTGCTGTTATTGACGGATCGGTGCTCAATGTACTGTAGATTCTGTACGAGACGAAGGTTAGCTGGTGCTACTGATCAAGCTAGAACGATTGAACGTATTGATGCATGTATTGACTATATTCGTAAAACTCCTGTGGTCAGAGATGTGGTCTTATCTGGGGGCGATGCGCTGTTGGTCTCTGATAAGCTTCTCGAATATGTCTTACAACAATTAAGAGACATTCCTCATGTAGAAATCATTAGAATTGGTACACGGGCTCCAATCGTGCTTCCTCAGCGGATTACTCCTGAACTTTGTACAATGATTAAAAAATATAACCCAGTATTTATAAATGTACATTTTAACCATCCCTTAGAAGTCACCAAAGCTTCTGCTGCCGCTTGTTCGATGTTGGCGGATTCTGGTTTTTCCTTAGGTAATCAAAGTGTATTACTCACTGGTATCAATGATTGTCCTAATGTTTTGAAGAAGTTATTTCATGAATTATTAAAGATCAGAGTACGGCCCTACTACTTGTATCAATGTGATCTTTCACAAGGAATCGAGCATTTTAGAACTTCAGTTGCGGCAGGAATTGAAATCATTGAAACGCTGAGGGGACATACTTCAGGATTGGCGATCCCTACTTATGTGGTCGATGCGCCTGGAGGAGGAGGTAAAATTCCTGTCATGCCACAGTACATGATTTCTCAGTCTGATGGTCAAGTCATTCTTCGTAATTATCAAGGAAATATCTTTGGTTATACTCAGCCGCCAAAACATTATGTCGATCCTGAGCAACCATGTAGTCTTTGTGGCGAAGGACACGTTGTAATGAATATGGAGAGATGAGGACGTTGTGATTTTAAATTTCATAGGGGTAGACGAGGAGGCGTTTTATGATGAAAGGATCAATCTATGGTATTCATCGTGTGATTGAACCAGTAGGGACTTTGCCACAAGCTGCGTGGAAAATTGATAACAACATGGACATCAATGATAATGAGATCCTCATTGATGTTGATGTATTAAATATTGATGCTGCTAGCTTCACCCAAATCAAAGAAGAAGCTCATTATGATATAGAAAAAATTAAAAATATCATGCAAGACATTGTGAAGCAACGAGGTAAACATCATAATCCAGTGACTGGTTCTGGTGGTATGTTGGTTGGAACGGTAAGGGGGATTGGATCAGATTTAAAAGATCGCATTGACTTAAAAGTAGGAGATCGGATTGTCACCCTTGTATCTTTATCTCTTACGCCATTGGTCATTAAAACAATCAAGAAAGTTCATATAGATCGAGATCAGGTTGAAATTGAAGGGCAGGCTATTTTATTTGAAACAGGTTTATATGCTAAGCTTCCTACTGATTTGGCAGATACATTGGCGCTCGCTGTGCTGGATGTGGCAGGGGCCCCCGCTCAAACCGCTAAATTGGTGAAACCTGGAGATACAGTCGTAATTATTGGGGGCGGAGGTAAATCAGGCACTCTCTGTATGTACGAAGCACGGAGAAGAGCGGGTGTAACTGGCACAATCATTGGTATCAGCTATGATGAAGCCAGCTGCCAGCGTTTACGGGAGCTGGATTGGGCTGATCATGTCCTTCAGATGGATGCAAGAGACGCCGTTTCTGTTATGGATGCTGTGGCAAAAGTCACCCAAAATAAAATGGCTGATGTGACCATCAATTGTGTCAATATTCCAGGTACTGAGATGGCTTCAATTTTGGCTACGCGCGATGAGGGAACGGTTTACTTCTTTTCCATGTCCACGAGCTTTACCGCGGCAGCTTTGGGTGCAGAGGGAGTCGGTAAGGATGTTACTATGATGATCGGGAATGGTTATACCCACGGGCATGCAGAGGTCGCTCTCAATATCTTAAGAGAAAGTCCACAGATTTGTCAGCTTTTTCAAAAGATTTATGTGTGAGCAAAGGAAAGAAACAGAGGGATTTGACAAAATATTATGCAACCGTGAGATGACGAGCATTGCGATTGTCGGTATGGCGAAAAATGTTGGTAAGACAGTTACATTGAATTATTTGGTCAAGCAAGCTACAAGGCAAGGATTATGTTTAGGACTTACCTCAGTAGGCCGAGATGGTGAAAGGCGAGATGAGGTTTATCATACACCCAAACCTAGAATATTTGCCCCAGCGGGCTGTCTTTTGGCGACAGCACGGGGGACTTTGAAAAATAGTGAGATCGAAATTGAAATAGTCAAAGAGACTGGATTTTCCACAGCCATGGGAGATGTGATCATCGGGCGGGCCCGTGAATCAGGTTACGTAGAATTAGCTGGCCCCACATTGATGAAAGATCATCGAAGTCTACTACATGAGTTGTTACAAAGCGGAGCTGACCGCGTTATGGTAGATGGGGCATTGGATCGGGTCAGCCTAGCAACCCCTTCTTTAGCTCAAGGAATTATTCTAGCAACGGGAGCCACTTTAGGTGGTAGCGCAGATGTGGTGATGGAAAAAACAAGAGATCGAATTGAACGGTTTACATTACCACAGGTTGATGTCTCTTATTTAGAGTACTATCACCAAGTTATGGAGCATAGTAAAGTCGCGCTGATTGACGTTACTGGGGTAGTAACTAGTTTGCAAGTCGAGGGATCTCTTGTAGCGGGTGAAATGCTTAGGCAGCAGATAACCCCATTAACACGAACCGTTGTAATGGGAGGAGCTGTTGGCAATGGGGTATTGGAAGGATTAGTGTCCAGTAAGACACGAGGTAATTATCTAGAACTCGTAATTCGGAATGGGACTTGTTTATTTTGTGATAAAAAATTGTGGCGTAAGTTTGTAGCCATGGGTGGTTCTATAAAGGTAGTAGACCCAATTCGTTTAATGGCGATTACTCTCAATCCCACCTCCACAAAGGGGATTGAATTTGCATCTCGAGAGTTTTTTGAACTAGGAGTCAAAATGTTCAAACCTTATCCCGTAATGGATGTTGTTATGGGTTATTGTTCCATTGAATGTATAGTGTAGGTACGATTGCCGATAAAGGAGGGGATAACGTGGCATATCTTTCTATTGATGAAAAACTGGTGGCAACTGCCCGTGAATCAGCCAAAAAAATTGCACAACAGGTAAAACAAGAGGTTGATGCCTTTACCACGACTACTGTTGAAAGGGCTACATTACGACTTTTAGGTATAGATGGAGTCAATCATGCAGGAATTCCATTAGCGAATGTCATTGTGGAACATTTAGCAGAAAAAAATATAGTAAGTAAAGGTGTGACATTGCCCATCGTAAGCGCCATGGAGCGATATCAAATGACAGCGCAAAAAGTGGCTGAATCTGTTGCCCAGGGGCTATTCGATCTCAGTGTTACTCCTGAGAACGACCAGGATAAAATGAAAGACTTATCGATTAAGTTGGGCGAAGAAGCTTGTCATAAGATTAAGAAAAGAAGCAAAGAACGAGAACATATGATCAAAAGTTTTGGGAGAGGCGAAGCGCCATATCTTTATCTGATTGTAGCGACGGGTAATATTTACGAAGATATTGAACAAGCTACAGTCGCCGCGCGGCAAGGTGCTGATATCGTTGCCGTGATTCGCACAACAGGACAGAGTCTGCTTGATTATGTTCCTTATGGTGCGACAACTGAGGGATTTGGTGGTACTTATGCAACACAGGAAAACTTTCGCCTCATGCGCCAGGCATTGGATCAGGTGGGAGAGGAGATTGGAAAATATATTCTCCTAACAAATTATTGTTCAGGGTTATGCATGCCGGAGATTGCAGTGATGGGGGCGATGGAGCGCCTTGATATGATGCTGAACGATTCCATGTATGGCATTATTTTTAGAGATATTAACATGCGGAGGACTTTTATTGATCAGTTTTTCTCTAGAATGGTAAATGCCTATGCTGGAATTATCATTAATACTGGGGAAGATAATTATTTAACGACTGCCGATGCTTATGAAAAAGCTTATACCGTGCTGGCATCGCAGTTTATTAATGAACAATTCGCCCTTTTATCTGGTTTGAAAGAGGAACAGATTGGACTCGGGCATGCTTTTGAAATCAATCCAAATATGGAAGATGGATTTTTATGGGAAATATCTCATGCTCAATTAGTACGACAAGTTTTTCCTCATTCACCCATTAAATATATGCCACCGACTAAATATATGACAGGTAATATCTTTAAAGGACATACTCAAAATACGTTATTTAACGTTGCTTCAGTCCTCACAGGTCAGAGTATTCATTTATTAGGTATGTTAACGGAAGCGATTCATACGCCTTTCCTGCAAGATCGCTTTTTGAGTGTTGAGAATGCACAGTATGTATTTAATACAATGAAGCATATTGGAGAAGAAATTGAGTTTAAGCCTAATGGACGTATTCAGAATAGAGCGAATAAAGTGTTAATTGAGGCGTCTGGAATGTTGAAAGAAATTGAAAATATAGGCTTAATGGAAGCTATCAAACAGGGGATGTTCGCGGATATCAAGCGTCAGCCTGAGAGCGGTAAAGGGTATTCAGAAGTCATTGTGAAGGATGACGATTACTTTAACCCCTTCATTCAGTTGATGTTAGGAGGGGGAAACCATGAAACAAGGTAAAGAGCAAGTGAGACCTTATGGTGATACCATGGACGATGGTGCTATGCAGCTATCCTTTACCCTTCCTTTAAAACTAGATGAGATGTCTTGTGAAGCAGCGCGGACCCTAGGTGAACAAATGGGGTTAACAGATGTAGGAGTCACATATAGCCGTGATTTAGGTCAAGGATTTTCCTTCTTTATCATTTATGGTAAATATACTGGTTCAGTGGATATCTCTAAGATTACGGTCAACAAAGTAGAGTGTCAAAAAATGAAGAAGGAAGAAGTCGATCAGTTTATCAGCGCGAAATTTGGTCGAAAGTTAAACATTCTAGGAGCGTGTATTGAGAGTGATGCCCATACTGTTGGCATCGATGCCATTATGAATATGAAGGGATATAACGGCCATAAAGGACTAGAGAGCTATCATGAAATGAATGCATATAATCTTGGTGCTCAGGTTAGTTCAGAAGATTTTGTAGCTAAAGCCATAGAAATGAAGGCCGATGCTTTGTTGGTCTCTCAGATTGTGACCCAAAAAAATGTCCATTTAGCTAATCTTACTAAATTAACAGATCTTCTAGAAGCGGAAAGCATCCGAGATCAAATCATTCTTGTCGTAGGCGGACCTCGTATTACACACGAACTGGCAAAAGAATTAGGATATGATGCTGGTTTTGGACCTAATACCTATGCGGAAGATGTAGCTTCTTTTGTGGTACAAGAAATGGCTCGTAGAGATAAGAAATAAATCGGTACTGACAGCGTTAAGAAATGAAAAGGAGTTATGATGAATCATGGAAAAAGAACAATTAAATCTTACAAAATCCTTAGCAATGTATGAGGAGGCTCAAAAACTTTCGCCAGGAGGATTGATGGGGATCAGACGCCCCTATAACTTCGTATCTGGAGAATATCCTATTTTTCTTAATAAAGGATACAAGGGACATATTATCGATGTGGACGGTAATGATTATATTGATATGCTGTGCGCCTATGGGCCTATCATTTTAGGGTATGATGAAAAAGAAATTAATGAAGCAGTGATTAAGCAAATGGATTCAGGATTTTGTTTTTCTTTAGTCCAACCTATACAAAATGAACTGCAAAAACGATTGGTCAAATTGATACCTTGTGCTGAAATGGCTATTTTGGTCAAGACTGGATCAGATGCCACCTTAGTCGCTACTCGAATTGCTCGGGGGTATACTGATAAGAAAAAAATACTGCGTTGTGGATATCATGGATGGCATGATTGGTGTGTTGAAACTCATGGCGGAGTTCCAGACGAAATTAGCAAATTGACGATTGAATTTCCTTATGGAGATTTGCACGCTTTGGAAGAGGCTTTGAAGAATAATAAGGGCGATGTGGCAGGAATTATCATTACACCTGTCGGGCATCCTACCAACCAACCTGTTATGGCACCTCCTGAAGGATATTTACAAGGTGTTCGCGCCTTGGCTGATCAATATAAGGCAGTGTTGATTTTTGATGAGATTCGTACTGGATTTAGAGTTGCGATGGGCGGTGCTCAAGAACGTTATGGTGTGACTCCGGATTTAGCTACTTTTGGTAAGGCCATGGCGAATGGATATGCCATTAGTGCTTGTGTGGGCAAAAGTGAATTTATGCAAGTTGCGGAAAAGAAAGTATTTGTCAGTTCTACTTTTTTTCCGAATAGCCTCGAAATGGTAGCTGCTATGAAATGTATTGATATTTTGGAAAGGGAAAAAGTCATTGATGACATTTGGCGGCGAGGGGAAAATTTCCTAAACAAGCTGACTAAGATTGTTGGTGATTCGGGGATTCCTGCTCTTGTTTCGGGTATTCCGCCAATGCCTTATTTAACGTTTGATAAAGTAGATCAGTATTATGGAGAACGTAGGACTTGTTTTTACACAGAAGCCATTCGCAGAAATCTCTTTATTCAGCCCTATCACCATTGGTATATTGCTTATCGTCATACGAATGAGGATCTTGATTATGCCTTGGATACGATTGAAGAGGCACTTGCTATAACGAAGAAACGTTATCCTGTAAAATAAATAAGATCTTAGTTAAGACGGTAAAACACTGCGTGCGTAGAAAGAAAAATAATGGGGGATAGCATGGAAAAGTTGATGATTACAGCAGCAATGGTTGGTGCTGAGGTTACACGACGAGATCATCCAGGGATACCAATCACTCCTGAAGAAATTGCTGAAGCCGCCTATGAGTGTTATAAAGCTGGTGCTTCCATCATACATTTGCATGTGCGTAAATCAGATGGTACGCCAACTCAGGATATAACTGTATTTAAAGAAACGATGACATTAATTAAAGAAAAATGTGATGCCATTATTCAAATTTCTACTGGTGGTGCTGTTGGTATGGCCTTTGAAGAAAGGGTAGGACCTGTAAGGTTGGGGCCAGAAATGGCAACGCTGACAGCTGGATCGGTGAATTTTGGTGAAGATGTATTTATTAATTCTCCTCAAGATATAGAATTATTTGCATTGACTATGAAAGAATATGGTGTAAAACCTGAGATTGAAGTATTTGATACAGGGATGATATCCACGGCTATCAAACTGGCTAAAAAAGATATTTTTGTTTCACCACTTCATTTTGATATGGTCATGGGTGTTCCGGGCGGAATTGAAGGAACACCGAAGAATCTTTTACAGTTAGTTGAGTTATTACCTGGAAATGCTACCTGGACGGTTGCAGGAATTGGGAAAGGCGAATTACCCCTAGGGGTAATGGCCATCATACTAGGTGGGCATGTGAGGGTTGGATTTGAAGATAACATCTATTATTCAAAGGGAATTTTGGCAGATAGTAATGCTCAATTGGTAGAACGGATTGCTCGCATGAGTCGCGAACTGGGGCGTGAGGTAGCGACGCCAGAAGAGGCTCGTAAGATTTTAAAAATAAATAAGGAGACTTTATATGATAGATAAGGTCATAACGATTGAGCAAGCAAGCGAATATCTCTATGATGACATGGATGTCATGATTGGTGGTTTCTTGGGTGTTGGCACACCAAATCGTTTAATCCAGGCTATGGTAGACAAGAAAATAAAAAAAATGACACTCATAGCCAATGATACTGCATTTATAAATCAAGGTATTGGCCCACTGATTGTAAATCAGCAAATCAAAAAAGCGATCGTTTCTCATATCGGGACAAATTCTGAAACTGGTAAGCAAATGCTTGCCAATCAGCTAGAGGTGGAGCTAGTTCCTCAAGGAACATTAGCCGAACGTATACGATGTGGTGGGGCTGGTTTGGGTGGTATATTAACACCAACTGGTGTAGGAACGATTATTGAAGATGAGAAGAAACTCTTTATGATTAATCAGAAAGAATATCTCTTAGAGATGCCTTTGCGTGCCAATGTATCCTTAATCAAAGCTAAAAAAGCTGATCGATTTGGTAATTTGGTATATGAAAAGGCGGCGCGCAACTTCAATCCATTAATGGCAATGGCAGCTGATTTTGTCATTGCTGAGGTCGACGTACTTGTAGAAGATGGTGCAATTGATGCTGATGAAGTCATGACACCTGGTATTTTAATTGACAAACTTGTGTGGATGGGAGAAAAATAATCATGATACACTCGGATGCTAAAGGAACAATTGCTAGGCGTGTGGCCCAAGAATTAAAGAATGACGATGTAGTAAATCTGGGAATTGGATTACCCACCTTAGCCCTAGATTATTTAGATGAAAATGTAAATGTGATTCTTCATTCAGAAAATGGATTCATCGGTTTAGGACCCGTACAAGGTATAGAGAATTCCAATCTAGTGAATGCAGGAGGACAGTTTGCAGGTATTGTTAGTGGTGGATCTACATTTGATAGTGCCATGTCATTTGCACTCGTTCGTGGTGGTCATATTCACGTTACAGTGCTTGGAGCTTTACAGGTAGATGTAAAGGGCAATCTTGCAAACTGGATGGTTCCAGGGAAGATGATTCCCGGTATGGGTGGTGCTATGGATCTAGTCGTCGGAGCAAAGAAAGTAATTATTGCTATGGAGCATTGTTGTAAAGATGGTTCACCTAAAATTCTTAATCATTGTACCTTACCTCTAACTGGTAAAGGTGTAGTTAATATGCTGATTACAGAACTCGCGGTTTTTACTGTTCAGCAAGATGGATTAATGATGGATGAAATTACTGAGGGCATTAACATCGAGTATGTTCAAGCAAGAATGGAAGCCCCATTTAGTGTTAATCCAAATCTAAAAGTGAATCCTGTTTTTTTAAGTCATCAATGAGAGAAATATAGATGGAATAAATAGAAAAAAGTATTTGAAAACCAGCTGTTTTGCTGGACTTTCAAATACTTTTTTGCATAATTATAAACTATTAAATTTGAAATCTGCTAACTGCTTCTTGAAGATTCAGGGCGAGTGTAGCAAGGTTTTGGGTAGATGAGGCGATTTCTTCCATGGATGCAGATTGCTCTTCTGTAGCGGCGGATACTTTCTGGGCTTCGCCTGCTGTGTTTTTACTAAGGTTATCAATCTCATTCACGGAGGATACAATTTGTTGGCTACCACTTGCCATTTGTTGAATCGCAACAGAGATTTCTTTAACTTGACTGGATACTTCTAATACAAGAGTTGCTATTTCTTTAAATGCATATCTTGCGCTAGTAACAACCTCTGTTCCGATTTTTACTTCATGGGTACCTTCACTCATTGCAATGACAGCTTTGTCTGTATCTTCTTGAATTTCACTGATTAATTTAGCGATCTCTTTGGCAGCGTCCTGTGATTGTTCAGCAAGCTTACGGACTTCTTCTGCGACGACAGCAAAACCGCGTCCTTGCTCACCTGCTCTTGCAGCTTCAATTGCGGCATTGAGTGCTAGTAGGTTTGTCTGTCCAGCAATGCCTGCGATTGTATCTACAATTTGTCCAATTTCTTTAGAACGCTCACCGAGCTTAGCAACTACTTGTGCAGAACTATTGACTGTTTGTTCAATTTGAGTCATTTGGTTTACAGACTTCTCAAGTGATTTGCCGCCTTCATTTGCCTTCTCGGCAGCTTGTGCAGATTTCCCAGCTGCAAGATTGGTATTAGTAGACACTTGCTGGATGCCTGAGGACATTTTTTCAACGACGGTTGCTGCTTTATTGGTTGTAATAACTTGCTTTTCTGCACTATTTGCCACTTGGTTAATTGATTCAGCGACTTGATTTGCCGCATGGGCAGAGTGGGCAGCACTTGCTGTTAATTCTTCACTTGAAGCAGCTAGTTGTTTTGATTGAGAGTATACCTTGGTAATGAGTTCATGCAAATTTTTTCGCATTTCTTGAAAGCCTTTTGCTAATTGTCCAATCTCATCTTCTGAAAAAATAGTTATTTCTCGTTTTCGGAGGTCGCCTTGGGATAAGAGCAGGCATTCATCTCTAATGAGGATAATCGGTTTAGCAAAGGTTCGTGCAATGAATACAACAGATACAGCGGCGATGAATAGGCATATTAGTGAAAGAATGAGCATTGTGTGTGCCAGAGTGTTTATTTCCAGAGTTGCTTCATTGGCGGGCGCTGCGATTGTCATGACCCAACGTTGGCTGCCAGGTAAATCTATAGGGGTAAGAACTGCAATTCGCGGTATATCATCAACAAAGGTATAGATCCCTTGTACCTGTTGATTCGATTCGGCGGCAGACTTGAATAAATTAAGTAAGCTATCATCAAGTTCTGTTTTAGGCATTTTAAGTTCGCTGTTTATCTTCTTTTCGCGAAGATTGAGCTTACCCATGAATTCTGGGTGTTGAGGATGGGCGATAATTGTACCTCCATCATCTGCTAATTGACCATAACCCGTATCTAAAAATTTGAGGTTGCTAATTACATTTGTGAGTCTATTGACAGAAAATGTTCCAACCAGAACCCCAGTCAACTGATCATTATGCATAACAGGAACAGCCAAAACGACAGCAAGTTTACCTGTAGATTTGGAAACTAGAGGGTCGGAAACAGCCACTTTCTTTGTAGAAATTACTTTTTTAAAATAATCACGATCGTTGTAAGAGAAAGTTGCTCCAGTGTTCGTGGTCCCTGCACCATCAGGAGAAATGAAAACAATAACATCAAAAGTACCGAATCTTTTTTGATTTTCTGCCATAGCTTTGACAATCAGCTTTTTATCACTACCTGTAGAGATGTCTTGGATGCTGGCTAACCCTTCCAGCTGAGAGATCATAACATTTATATCACCTTTGACGCGATTGCTATAGTCAGTTCCCACTGCCGTTGCGGTTTGGCTAATGCTTTTTTCCAAGGCTTGCCTTGACAGATAATAGCTGGCCCCCGATAGTACACTTACTACTAGGAAAATAAGAGGCAAGAAAATAATGAATAAACGGGTTTGAATGTTTTTAACTTTCATTGTTCTAAGACTCCTTTCCATAAATTCATAGACATAAGTCAATTTAAAGAATAAGTCAGACTTGAACCTGCAAATCAGCTAGGAAGACCTGATTGCGCCCATGGCGTTTGGCTGTATAGAGAGCATCATCTGCATGGTGGATTAGAGTATCGGCAAGAGATGTGCTTCCATTTAAGGATGTCACACCAACGCTGACCGTAAGGAATAGTGTAAGATCGCCAGACATAATTGGATCTTGGAGGAAGGAGTTTCGGATTCGATTGCACATGGTATTGGCATCTGCAGCTGTAGTATCAGGAAAAATTAACAGGAATTCATCGCCGCCATAACGTCCTACTAAATCATAAGAGCGTAGGGAATTGAGAATGCGAGCGACAGCCTCAGTCAGGACTATATCACCCACTAGGTGACCATGAGTATCATTAATCTCCTTAAAATGGTCAATATCCAGCATCGCAATTGACAGTGGGGATTTAGAGCGAGTAGATCTTTTTATTTCCTCATCGAGACGCTCTAAGACAGCACGACGGTTGAGGGCATTTGTGAGGGGATCCCAGTGAAGAAGCTTTAAGAGATCACGTTGCATTTGTACAATACGTATCCCAACACGAAGGCGCATACGTAATTCATTTCCATTAAAAGGGCGGGTAATATAGTCGTCAGCTCCAGCGAGAAAACCTTCGGTGATTTCCTCGTCTTTGTCTTTGCTCGTAATCAAAATGACGTAACTATATTTCGCTGACTGAAGACGCTCGAGGGCAATTCTGCGGCAAACTTCCAGCCCACTCAGCTTTGGCATAACCCAGTCAAGTAGAACAATTTGTGGAGCATCGTCTCTCTGTAAAATTTCCCAAGCTTCTTCGCCATCGTGGGCTTCGATACTTCTCATATCCATTTCTTCAATCATGTTCCTTAACATGCGGCGGTTGACAGATTTGTCGTCAGCAATCAAAATACGTATCATCATAAACCTTCTTTCAACGAATGATTAACAAGAATGTCTTTAAAATAAGTGTGTATATTCGATCTCTATTTTTCGTATTGGGATATCACTTGTAACGGTTTCGGCGCGAGTATATTTTGTAGCGATTCGATTGGAAAGGTCTAAAGCTTGAATGGCAGTAACCTGAAATCCGCGAATACCATTGTCATAACCGCCTAAGCTGGATTTACCTTCTGGGATCGCATTATCAAGTAATTGACCAACAACCAATTTGAAAGCTTGTCGATCAGTAGCTTGATAGTTAATCCCAACAAGTAGAGCTTGATTAGCAGTTGAGGCGGAAGAATGAACAAATTCAGAAAGCAATTCGCCTTTTCCAATGGGTGAATTGATGCTAAATCCCACAAAATCATCAGTTTTTTTTGGTAAATTTGGTATATGAAGATAACTAGCTAATAAGCGTGTATCGCCTAAATAATGAGCGAATTCTGTCCCGAAGAAGGTTCTTGATCGAGCGTCTTCAAATAGAGCGGGATCAAGACGTCCGCTTACGAAGTGATAATGATCAAGGCCTCTATCAGCACGAATATCAACCCCACGAAACATGCCTTCTCCTACATTTGAACTGTTGTCAAACATTGCTCCATAAGCACCCAAATAAGTATCTTGGCTACCGATGACGAGCGTTTGGCGAGGATTTTTCCAGATTAGGCCATATTGATCAAGGGCTGTTTTATCAGAATCTGTGCTGTTGCCACTGTATGATTGATGTCCTAGACGTAAGAAGAGTGAGGTTTGTGCAGATAAAGGAGTTTTTGCATTGATACGTATAGTCCTTTCTATGAACTCTAGATCAGCAATACCAGGGGTTTTATATTGAAGGGATTCGTATTTTACGGTTGCTTCTCCTTCAATGGAGAGTGGCTGAGCTTGAACAGAGTTTTGTAAGGAGCAGAAGATAATAAGAAGTAGAAGGTACGTCATAAATTCATTCCTTTGCTGTATAGTTGATATGAGATACGATTTCTTGTATTGCGGTGAGTTCCTGTTCTAATTCGTCTAGTAATTTAAGCATAAGGTTGGTATCATAGTTTTCAGAAAAGTTTTCAGCAAATTTAGCTAATTCATAGGTGCGGTTGGCCCCAATTGTGGCAGCAATACTTTTTATGCCGTGCATTTCATCAAGGAAGCTAAGATAATCTTCTGACTTTAAGGTTTGTCGCAAGTTGCTTAGGCTGTTATTCATGTCGTGAAGAAAGTCACTGATGATTTCTTGTGCTAGCTCCGTGTGGTGATCTAAGGCTTTCAGTAAATGTTTGTAATCAAGAGAAAGATATTGATTTTTTAATATGGATGATCGGGCAGTGGCATTTGCTGCTTCAGCAGCGGCTAATTGTCGTTCAATTACTTCGTAAAGATAGGCTTTTTTAAATGGTTTGGGAACATAGTCATTCATTCCTGCACTTAGACACTCATTCTGATCCTCAGCTAGGATATGAGCTGTCATAGCAACGATTGGGATCGCTGGGTTTATAACATGAGATCGATGACTACGGATAGCGCGGGTTACATCTAGGCCGCTGATTCCTGGCATTTGTACATCCATAAGGACGAGATCATAGTGGACAGTCGCCAAGGCAGTAAGGGCTTCGGCTCCACTAGCTGCCGTTGTGGCTTGGTAGCCACCTTTATGTAGTAGGGTAAGAGTTAGCTTTCTATTGATTTCGTGATCATCTACTACTAAAATATGAGGTGTGCGAGCTCGCGGTGTAGTAAGTTTTAGATCAGGCATTACCGAGATTGGTTTAGTATTAGGAATTAGTAGTTCCTTAGGTTTGGTTAAGGGAGTGGTAAACCAGAAGGTAGAACCTTTTCCTAGAGAACTGATGACGCCAATTTCTCCACCCATGAGATGAACTAATTTTTGTGAAATAGCGAGTCCTAGTCCTGTCCCGCCATAGCGACGTGAGATTGAAGAATCACCTTGTGTAAAGGATGAGAATAGCTGAAGTTGCTTTTCAGGGCTGATGCCTATGCCAGAGTCTGTGACACTGATTCGTAGGATTAATTGCGTAAGGGTTTGGGAGTCGATTGTAACATCGATGGAAATCGCACCTTGATGCGTGAACTTAATGCCATTACTAATCAAGTTTAAGAGAATTTGGCGCAAACGATAAGGATCACCGATGAGCCATTGGCTGGCTGTTTCTCCGATATTCCAAGTTAATTGAAGACCTTTTTTTCTACTTTGAGGTATTAAAATCGTAGTCGCATCTCGGATGACGCTTCCGATCTGGAGTGGCAATTCTTCTAAATATGTTTTTTCAGCTTCAAGCTTGGAGTAATCTAAAATATTATTGATGAGAGAAAGGAGCATATCGGCCGATGAATGGATCAGTTCAAGCTGCTCTTGGGTTTCAGGCAATAGTTCAGTATCGAGTAAGTGCTCTGAAATACCAATAATGCCATTCATGGGAGTACGCAATTCGTGAGTCATAAGAGCAAGAAATTCACTTTTTGCTCGATTTGC
The DNA here is from genome assembly GCF_042610375.1 of Pelosinus sp. sgz500959. NCBI lineage: Bacteria > Bacillati > Bacillota > Negativicutes > Selenomonadales > Sporomusaceae > Pelosinus > Pelosinus sp. sgz500959. The sequence continues at coordinate 84,477 of NZ_JBGJZL010000009.1, read as the reverse complement.
TCCTTCAGCGGCTATTTTTGCTTCACGCAGTTGCTGGGTCTGTTCATTGACCATCTCTTCTAAGTGATTACGATGTTTAATTAACTCATTTTCTTTATATTCTAATTCGTGGGAGTATGTAAGGAGTTTCTTATGAGTTAGGGTAAAGCGGTCCATTAAAAGAATGATGAAGGTTATAATGAGTATCAACATGCCTACGTGTAAAACTTTGAAAGGCAGTAAGCGAAGGTTGATACTGCCAAAAACATCGAGCAAAGCAGAGATTATAAATAGTGAAAAGCCTAAAGCAAATAAACGCGCATTGGGATTCCGTTCTTGAATTTGTTGTACTGTTATAAATAAAATAATGAAGATGTTTACTAACTCTAGATAGTTGAAGCAGGTGACTGTTTTGATTAAGGGATAGAGAGAGAACTGGTCGGCCAACACGACTGCGATATAGAACATGGCATCCAGAAGCCAGAGGTAACGCAGTAAGTTCTCTCGTCTAGCATTAAATAGGCTAGAAACAAATGCGACTAACCACAGTGGTAAGCTATACAAAGAGAGGAGGTCGAGATAAGTCCAAAATAGAGGGAAGGGTAATAAGATTAACCTGATTTTTGTTTGTGTAAGTGTATAAATTCCTATAGCTATGGAAAACATGCCAAAATATAAATGTTCAGATAACTTGCGCTCTAATCTATAACTGATACCAGATAATATACCGGCGAGAAGGAAGAAGAATGAACAAAAGGTAGCAAAGAGATCATTTTTTAGTAGATCAAGTTGGAACGTCGCGCCATTAACCAATAGAGGAGGAGCAATAAGACCAATGGTTTCATCTTCAGAATAAATTCGTAGAAATAAAGTTTGACCGCTCCATTCCGGGCGTAAAGGGAGTAGGTACCAACTCCAGCCTAAAAACTGATGATTTTCTAATTGATCCAAAGTACCAAAGGTATAAATCTTTTCTCCGTGGATATACGCTTCAAAAAGTTGATCGATCCCTGGTAAATAGAGTGAATCAGATAGTGCAGTAACATTTGGTAGAGATATGGCAAGCCAAATAAAATGCTGATCATTGACTAAAAAAGGTCGTTCAAGGATGGGTTGTATCGACCAACTGGATTCTTTTTCTGGTGATTCTTCTAACCAAGTGAGTGCACCCGTTGAAGTTTTGGGGCTATCACCCCAGCGATAATACCAGCCTGTATTCAATTCTATTTGGTTGCCCTGAACCGCAAAGAGTGGCGTGGTTTGCTCTTGCATATGCCATGAAGGTAAAAGGATGAAAAAAATGAAAAAGACGATGATACCGATTGCTAAGCTAAGAGGCAGGCGCACATGGCGATCGATGGAGAGAAACGGGGGTAAAAACATTCAGCTAACCTCCTGAAAAGAGTGAATGAAAAAAGTTTCTTAATGAATAAGCATTCTGGACAAGAATGAAAAAACCTTTTTAAAAAGCATTTTTTATAGGAAAAAAATGCTTTTTTTGATAAAAAAATGATTATTTTGACATTTTTCGACGTTCTATAAAAATTATAATAAATTTAATGATATTCATGTTATGCAGTGAGTTCTGATTTACTATTTTCATGATAAAAATCCAGTTAAATTCGATAATAATTCAAGATGCTTTTTTGATTGCTATAGGACTTAGTTCCTATTTTTTTATTGACGATATATGCAATATAGTGTAATATAAAAGGAAATAATAGTATATTTTGGCAAACCTGTCGAAAGTCAGGGACGCAAAGCCATGGGTCTAAGGGGCATAATAGCCTACGATTGCCAGGTTGCTTTCAATTATAGTTGTAAGTAGCACCTTGGTATAAGGTGCTGCTTTTTTTATTGGAATTAGAAAGCATATCGCTTTCTCGATTCCGAGTAAGAACGACTCGGTTTTTTTGCCTAGGTCTGACGAATTGGCAAAAGAAAAGTCTTTTCTTAGTTTGAAAGGAGGATTGGCTTTCATGGCACGAGTGCAATCTGTGCGAATATGCGATGTCCAAACGGGTATGATCCTTGCAAAGGATGTTTTAACAGAAAATGGGAGAGTTCTTCTTTCGCAAGGTGTCCGATTAACAGATCAGTGTATTTCTGCTCTGCGAAAAAGAGAATGCCCCTTTGTTGAAGTGGTTTACAATGAGCGTATTGATTTTCATACGAAATTTCGTTATAAGCATAATAAAGTCGTCAGAAGTAAAACTGCTTTTGAGGGCTTTTATCAAGAGACAGTGCAGATTATTAAAGAGGCTTTTGAAAGTATTCGCTTATCAAATCATCTTCCCTTAGATGTTATTCACAGACTCGTTGATTCTCATATTGGACCGCTTATGGATACTTATGGAGCACTAGAGTATATACAAAATATTCGAGTCCATTGTGATTATACTTATCGTCATTCGATCAATGTTGCTATTATTTCTGGGATTTTAGGTAAAGCTATCGAGTTAAAGAAATCTCAACTAGAAGATTTAGTGATAGCTGGTCTTTTGCATGACATCGGTAAGATCAGTATTACATTAGATATTTTAAATAAGCCTGGGAAACTGACTCAGGAAGAAATGGAACTGATGAAAACTCATCCAGAGAATGGTTATCAATTTTTGTTACAATATAGCCAACTTGCCGAGTCAGTTAAGCGGGGAGTTTTGCATCATCATGAAAGAAATGATGGTAGCGGTTATCCAAAAGGCTTGACAAAAAATCAAATTAGTTATTATGGTAAGATTGTTTCGATTGCAGATATTTATGATGCCATGACAACGGACCGAGTTTATCGCAAAAAATTGACGCCTTTCTCGGTTGCGGAAACTCTAGTTGAACAAATGTATCATCAACTTGACCCTAATTTATGTTTAGCATTTTTAAATACGATTAAAAGTAGCGTAGCAAATAGTATTGTATCCCTAAGTAATGGACAACAAGGAGAAGTGGTGTATCTGCATCCTACTCCAACAATTAGTCCAATTATAAAATTGATGGATGGTACTTTTTTGGACTTAGCTAAAAATAAAGAGATTGGAATTTTGGATATTATAAATGATAAAATATAAAGAATATAAAAAACATCTGAGTACCAGAAAAAATGCTGGTTTTCAGATGTTTTTTTAGAATTTAAATAAGAGTAATAAGCTAAACCTGAATCTAAAGTGCGCTGTTTAGGTCTTTAATGAATGCCATGACAGCATCCTCAGTGGTAGCCCACGAAGTGACAAGACGAATGGATGAGTGATTATGATCGATTTTAGACCAGATATAAAAGGAATAGTTTTTTTCAAGTTTTGTAATGAGGGAGTTAGGCAAGATCGGAAAGATCTGATTAGAAGGGGAATCGGTTAAGAATTGGTAACCAGCCGTAGTGATTGCATTTCTTAGTAAATTAGCCATTTCATTAGCATGTGCTGCCAAGTCAAAATATAAATCATCCTTAAAAAGTTCTAAAAATTGTATGCCTAAAACTTTACCTTTTGCCAGTAAGGCTCCTTTTTGTTTCATGTGGAAACGAAAATCATCTTTGAGAATTTCGTTACAAATGACAAGAGCTTCACCGATAAGGGCACCGTTCTTAGTTCCTCCAATATAAAAAGAATCGACTAAGGCAGCTAGATCTGTAAGAGTGATATCATTCTCTTTTGAGGATAGGGCAGAGCCGAGTCGTGCACCATCTACGAATAAAAAGAGATGATTCTCTCTGCAGCACTGGCTTAGTTGTTCTAATTCTGCCTTTTTATAAATAGAACCAATTTCACTAGGATTTGAAATGTAGATTAATTTTGGCTTTACCATATGTTCATCGGTATGCCCATCGATCACGGTTTTAATATGGTCAGGTGTTAGTTTGCCATCTGTTACTTCAACAGAGATGATTTTATGTCCTGTGGCCTCAATGGCACCCGTTTCGTGTACCAAAATATGACCAGTACTAGGAGCAATGATTGCCTCGTGAGGTCTTAAGAAAGCCGAAAGGGCGGTAAGATTGGTTTGAGTACCACCAGAGAAAAAATGAATATCAACGTCCTTTCGACCAATTTTTTGTTTTAATAATTCAATGGCTTTGAGTGTATAAGAATCTGTCCCATAACCTTCAACTTGTTCTAGGTTTGTTTCAATTAAGGCCTGTAATATTCTAGGGTGAGCGCCTTCACTATAGTCATTTTTAAAGCTATACATTATATCGATATCCCCTTTTAATTTAATGAACGTATCTCATTTGGTGCATGATCAAATTGTATAAAAACTATTGTATAGAATAAACGAATGTTATTCAACTTTTTAAATGAAACTTCTAGATGTTTTGTTTAGGTTTGTCCCTGTTTTATTCGATACTATTAATGATAGATGTTAAAGAGAGTGAGAATAAGAATTATTGCAAGGATGCAATAAAGGGAGTATGAATTCATCATGAAATCAAGGAGGAGTTCGGGATGAAAATTGTAAATTCAACAGTTGTTATGGCAAGTCAGCATGATTTGGTGGAAAAGGATGTAGAGCAGCAGATGGTGCATGTATGGGACAATACGAATCCTACTGCCGCAAAAGAGGCCAATGGCCTAGAAGATGTTCTTAAACAAGCCAAGCAAGATGTAGTCGAAATTTCAGCAAAGGCAAAAGAATTATTTGCTGAGAAGGTTCAATCGAGTCAAGGATTATCTAAAGATCAGTCTACGATTCAATTGAGTAAAGGCGATGAACAAAAAATTCGTCTGGTACAACTTTTAATTGAGGCATTGACGGGCAAAAAAATCAAGTTTAGTTTACCCATCACGGAGAAGGCGCAAGAGACTCCGCCAGCTGAAATGAAAAATTATAAACTTTTTTCTAGCCCTGCAAGAAATCTTGTAAATTCTCAAGCGCCGCTTTTAGGATGGGGGATGGAATATCATTCCTACAAGGCTCATAGCGAGCAAGAATGTACATCTTTTCAGGCTGCGGGGATTGTAAAAACCGCTGATGGTAAAGAAATTGATTTTTCGGCGCAAGTAAATATGAGCCGTCAATTTTTATCTGAGCAGCGAGTGGATGTTAAGGCTGGTGACGCATTAAGAGATCCTTTAGTGATTAACTTTGATGGTGGTGCAACGCAGCTTACAAATAATAAGTTTTATTTTGATATTGATTCAAATGGGACACAAGAAAAAATGTCTTTTGTCAGTTCAGGCAGTGGTTTCCTTGCCCTTGATTTGAATCATGATGGTGTGGTTAATAATGGTAAAGAATTATTTGGTCCAGATAGTGGTGATGGTTTTGCCGATCTAGCAAAATATGATTCAGACGGTAATCAATGGATTGATGAAAATGATCCAATTTATCAAGATTTACGCATTTGGACTAAAGATGCAGATGGTAAGGATCAATTATTTGCTTTAGGTCAAAAGGGAATCGGAGCTATCTATTTAGGTAATGTAAGTACGGAATTTTCCGTAAAGGATAATACCAATCAATTGCAAGGACAAATTCGTCAAACTGGTATCTTTTTAAAAGAAAATGGTCAGGTTGGAACTATTCAACACGTGGATTTGGCGATCTAAATACCCATAATTAAAACCCTGGCATTTGCCAGGGTTTTAATTATGGGTATTTAGATCCTAAACTGGAGAATAGTAACGTCTATTTTTCAGGATCCATAATAGCGATATCCCCTTCTTCGCCAGTACGGATACGAACTGCATTGGCAATCGGATAGATAAATATCTTACCATCACCAATTTTTCCTGTTTGGCAAACTTTTTTTGCCGTTGCGATCACTAGGTCCACAGGAACTTCACAGACTACAATTTCCACCTTAGTTTTAGGTATCAGATTAATTGTGTATTCCTGTCCACGATAGATTTCTTTATGTCCTTTCGTCAAGCCGCAACCATAGACTTGGGACATGGTCATACCAGCGACACCAATTCCGTTCATGGCTTCTTTAAGTTCATCAATTTTTTCTGATCGTGTAATGATTTCAATTTTTGTAATTGGTTTCATCATTTTTCCTCCCTTATTTCATACAAGGTAAGCATTTAATTATTGATCTTGATATACATAAGCACGTTCACCGTGTCCGCTGACGTCCATACCAGCAATTTCTTGCTCAGGGGCAGCCTTGATTTCCATAAACATACCAATGAATTTAACAATAAGGAAGGTCATTACAGCTGCGAATATCCAGCTGCTAGCCACGCCGACGAATTGAATTGCGACTTGACTTGCATTTCCAAACAGTAATCCATCAGCACCAGCAGAGTTGATATCTTTTGAAGCAAAGATACCAGTTGCAATAGCGCCCCATGTACCACCCATACCATGAACACCAAAAGCATCAAGTGAATCATCATAACCCAATTTGTTTTTCATGATTGCAACTGATAAGTAGCAAATCACACCACCAATTAGGCCAATCACGATGGCAGATAGTACGCTAACAAAACCAGCACCAGGTGTAATGGCAACGAGGCCTGCAAGACAACCAGAGGCTGCTCCAAAGAGGGTTGGTTTACCATGATGGAACCATTCGACAATCACCCAAGAAACAATACCAGCAGCTGCTGCCATGTGAGTAGTTGTGAAGGCGATAAGTGCAGTACCGTTGGCACCAAGTGCACTGCCTGCATTGAAACCAAACCAACCGAACCATAACAAAGATGCACCAACAACAACCATTGGTAAGTGATGAGGTAACATTGCTTCGTGCCCATAACCTTTACGTTTACCAATTAATAAGGCAAAGACCAAACCTGACACACCAGAAATAATGTGAACGACAGTACCGCCAGCAAAGTCGAGTACTCCGTATTCTCGGAGCCAGCCACCAACACCCCATACCCAGTGGGCTACAGGATCATAGACTAAGGATGCCCAAAGTAAAACAAAGACGAGGTATGCAGGGAATTTAACACGTTCAGCAAGTGAACCAGAAATCAGTGCAGGTGTAAGAATCGCAAACATACCTTGGAACATCATAAATGCGATATGAGGAATTGTAGCAGCGTAATCGGCATTTGGATCGGCTCCAACGCCATTAAGACCTACCCAGTCAAAGCTACCAATCAAATTATTAATATCAGGACCAAAAGCGAGGGAATAACCAAAAACGGCCCATTGGATGGAGATGACTCCAAGACAAATGAAACTTTGCATAATTGTACTTAATACGTTTTTACTACGTACCATACCACCATAGAATAATCCTAAAGCAGGGGTCATTAAAAATACAAGAGCGGAGCAAATTGCGACAAATGCAGTATCGCCTGTATCAATTTTTGGCAGTTCAGCAGCGACTTCTGCGATGGCTCCTGTAGTTTCTGCATCTGCAGCAAAAGCAATAGGAACTAAAAATACAGTTAACATGAGGAGAAGACTTAGCATTGCAAATAGTTTTTTCATAATTGAATCTCCCTTCCTTTTCGTGGTTTTTTGATGAATGATAAAATTGCTTTGAAAAAAATACAAAGCGCCCTTTAGCAATTGAGCTAAAGGACGCCATTGTCCAGAATGAATAAATAAGAACAGAAAAAGCCTTCGCAATTTGTATGCGAAGGCGACATTGCCTATATCTTATTTATTATTTTAAGTCGATAACTATCCGTTTCAAAAACGTTTATTATGTGCTTGATCGACTATGGGCTTATTATAGCATTTACACTTCTTGAATGCAACACCTTTTTTGAGAATCTTTTCTGAGAGCTTTTTTACAAATTTATAAAATGAAGGACCTTTGTTTAAGCTAAGGACTTATTAGCAGGAAATACGCAAAATCTTAGGGAAATAGAAGAGATAAAATCATATGAGGCTAAGGGATAAAAATGGGTAAGGAGACACTAGAATGAAACTTATGCATACGAGTGATTGGCATATTGGAAAAATTGTCAATCAGCGACACATGACATTTGATCAAGAATATATATTAGATAACTTAGTTAAGATGCTGGAGGCAGAAAGACCTGATGTACTAGTGGTGGCTGGTGATATCTATGATAGAGGGATACCGCCCGTTGAAGCTGTAGAGTTACTTGATAAGGTTTTAAGTAATATTCTCTTACAATTGGGCATTCCGATTATTATGATTGCCGGCAATCATGATAGTCCTGATCGCCTAGGGTTTGGCAGTCGGCTTTTGCGCGATAAGGGGCTTTATATTTCAGGGCCTTTGCTCAAAGACATTCAAAAAGTTGTGTTGTGCGATGAATATGGACCAGTTAATTTTTATCTGATTCCGTATGCTTCTCCTGCTGTTGTGAGAGAAGTTTTTGCGTGTAATGAGGTTTGTGATCATGATACTGCGATGAAAGAAATGATTAGATGCATTCGCGAGAAGTGGAATGCAGAAGAACGAAATGTTGTCGTGACTCATGGCTTTATTCGTGGTATGGAGGAACTAGAACAAAGTGAATCGGAAAAACCATTGTCCATAACCCTAGCAGTGGGAGGGACTGATTTTGTGGATGTAAAACACTTTGATGGTTTCGCGTATACAGCTTTAGGACATTTGCATGGGCCTCAGCAAGCAGGATCTCCACGCGTACGTTATGCAGGCTCACTTTTGAAATATTCTTTTTCTGAAACCAAGCAAGAAAAATCTGTCACTCTAGCTCAAATTGGGAAAGACGGTGAACTGTCAATCGAGTGCAAAAGTTTATTACCATTGCGAAACATGCGGCGAATCAAAGGAACATTAAAAGGGTTACTTGATCCAGAGGTATATGCAAATACGAATATAGAAGATTATTTACATGTGACATTAACAGATGAGGGTGAGCTAATTGAGCCAATGAGTAAACTACGGGCTGTTTACCCCAATATACTCTCCCTTGATATTGAAATCAAAGAGCGGCAGGTCACTGAGAGCAAGACTTCAGCTGGACAAGGCTACAAACATAAATCAAAACTAGACCTATTTAGTGATTTTTATACAGATATGACAGGACAGATGTTTACTGAAGAAAAGGCCCTAATTGTGGCAAAAACGATTAGTACATTGGAAACTGACGAGAGGGAGTTATAAGATGAGGCCACTAAAACTTACGATCACAGCTTTTGGGCCGTATGCAAATCTGCAAGTTATTGATTTTAGAGAGCTTAATGGTCGAAACTTATTTGTTATTACTGGTGATACAGGAGCAGGAAAAACAACGATTCTTGATGGGATTTCTTATGCCCTCTATGGCAAAGCGAGTGGGCGGGATCGGGATGGAGAGAGTCTGCGTAGTCATTTTGCTGTTGCAGATCTGCTGACTTCCGTTGAATTAGAATTTGAATTGAGGGGGCAACGATATTGGGTGAGGCGGATTCCAAAACAACGAAAAAAACGGACTCGTGGTGAAGGATATACAGATCAAAATCCTGAAGCTGAATTTAAAAATCTTGATGGGGAAATTAAGGTAGTGACTGGGGTTAAAGAGGTGAGTGAGAAAATCGTTCAACTGATGGGTCTTAGTTATGAGCAATTTAAGCAGATTATTATGATCCCCCAGGGAGAGTTTCGCGAACTATTGAATGCAGAGAGTAAAGTGCGGCAGGAAATATTACAAAAAATTTTTGGTACGGAAGGGTTTCGCCGGGTTCAAGATTTATTTGATGGTCAAGCTAAAGCCTTATCTCAGGATGTTAACCGTCTTGTTAGTCAGCGTAATGAATGGATTCGTAGTTTGGATGGAAGTGGATATGCTCCATTGTTAGCAGTGTTGGAAATGACGGATTTTAATGTACCCTTGGTGATGGATGAGGTTGAACGGGCCATTGAGCTTGATGATATGAATGGGAAGAATCTGCAAAGTAAGATTGATGAGTACGAAGGGCAAGTGACGATAAAGCAGGAAGAAATATTTCAGGGTAAGGGTACTAATCTCAAATTCACCATAAGGGATAAAGCAAAGCTAAAAAAGATAGAGCTTGAAGCTCAGCGTGATGAATTTGAAGAAAAAAAGAGTCAATTGCAGCAGGCCCGCAAAGCTTTAGGACTTACGGGAGTTGATGACTATCGTAATAGTCGAGCAGATTATGTGGCAAAAAAAGAAAAAGAACTCATTCAGAGTAAAGAAAAAGAAGAAAAAACCAAAGTTGATGCAAAGATGGCCCAGCATAACTATGAACTGGAGAAGAGTAAAGAAGAAGAACGCAATGAACAATTCGCAGAGCAGACTCGATTAGAGGCTTTGATGAATAAAATAACTGATTGGGAAGTGGGACAGAATCGAGTTGTCAAGTTAGAACAAGAGTTAGCGGCAGCCCAAAGAGAACGCGAAGAAGGCAAAAAACAAGTAGAGATTGCCAGAAATGAAGTGCAAGAATATCAGATCAGTTTAAATAAAGGGAAAGAGATTACTGTAGAGTATGAGCGAAAAGTCAGTGAATACGAAAAAATAACTGGGATATATGATAAACTTAACACTCTGCAAGAAGAATGCAATCATCTGGTTATTTTAAAAGAATCTATATCGATCCTAAAGGAACAGGTAACAGAGCATTTTATCAAATATGAAAAGACCCAGACTGATTATGAAGAAGCTCAGCATTTATTTTTTGAAGGACAGGCAGGTGTACTTGCATCACAATTGAAAGTCGGTGAGGCGTGTCCTGTATGTGGTTCAGATCATCACCCTAAACTTGCAATCCTATCAACAAATAGTCCGACGGAAAGTCAGTTAAAAAGATTGCTCAACAATTATAAACAAGGACGAGAAATTTATGATGAAGTGAAAGGTCGTTATGAGCGTAGTAAGGCAGATGAGCATGCTCAATCTCAGATCTTATCTAGATTGCAAAAAGAATTAGACGAAAATGTTTCCGAATCCATCGCAGAATTTAATGTTACTGAATTAATAGAGTATGTTTCTGAACAATTACCTAACTATCAATTTGATCGTGAGCAATTACAAGTTGAAATAACCAAAATTGCATCGCAAAAAAATAATGCAGAAGGAATAGAAAGACGGCTAAAAGAAAAAACAGAAACTATTACTAGTTTGACTGTAGCCCTTGAAGAATTAGACCGTCAATATATTGAATTATTTGCTCAATTGCAAAGTGCTAAGGATGCACTGAAAAAAATCGCAGCAGAGTTGCCTTATGATGTTCGGTCGGTGGCAGACCTTACTATGAAGCTAGAGAGTGTACAAAAAAAGTATCGACTTATGAAACAGGCTTTAGCCAAGGCCGAAGAGAAAAACCGTGATCAACAGATGAACTATGCTACAGCAGTAACTGAAAGAAGTGGTATTGAAAAAGTTTTACATGAAGGACAAGCAGACCTTCTGCTCGCTGAACAAAACTTTATGACAGCTTTGCTGACAGCAGGTTTCAATGACGAATTTGAATATGGTAGAGCCAAGCTAAGGGAAAATGAAATTGTTAGTCTCGAAAAAGAAATTAATACTTATCAAGAAGAACTTCGGTCAGCAACAGACTCTTATTTCCAAATTGAGCAAGAGGTAGAAACTCTCACTCCTGTGGATGTAATCGCCCTTGAAGGCAAATTATTAAAATTGCAAATAGAAAAAAAAGAACTGATCGCTGAGCGCACGACCTTGATGACGCGTCAGATTCATAATCAGAAAATATTGAAAAAAATTGATACATTAATAGGGGAATTGGAATGCCAGGAAGAAGAATATTTGTTAATTGGGCATCTTGCGCGAATTGCTAAAGGGGATAATGAACAAAAAATCAGTTTCGAACGTTATGTGTTAGCAGCTTTTTTCAATGATATTATTGAAGCTGCTAATGGTCGTCTGAAAAAAATGACCGGTGGGCGTTATGAGATGAGTCGTATTTCGCAAAAAGGGAAAGGCGGTGGACAGAGCGGTTTAGAGATTGAGGTTTTTGATTATTATACAGGGCAATCTAGGCATGTGAAAACCTTATCTGGAGGAGAAAGTTTTAAAGCATCTTTAGCGCTTGCTTTGGGACTGGCTGAAGTTGTTCAGTCTTATGCAGGGGGCATTAGTTTGGAGACCATGTTTGTTGACGAGGGTTTTGGTACTCTTGATCCTGAATCATTAGATACAGCTATTAGTTGTTTGATTGAATTGCAACATTCGGGACGTTTGGTAGGTATTATTTCTCATGTCCCAGAATTAAAAGGCAGTATTGATGCACGACTGGAAATTGAAGCCTATAAAGATGGCAGTCGAGCTCAGTTTTCCATCATGTAAGTCATGCAATTCGTGAAGAAACTGCTCAGTAAAGGTTTCAAAGTAAATTCAAAGCCTTGAATGGTAAAGTCATAAGAGTTTTATGGTTGGCCAAGGATAGTTAAAATCTAGATGATACAAGAGACTTCGGATGCTTTTATCGAGTCTATTGGAATCGAAAAATATGAGTACTAAAAATATTGAAGGGATGGTGTAGTATGAAATTAACATTGCAGAAAAAAATTATAGGTGGCTTATCAATTTTACTTTTATTTACCATGATCATTGCAGGAAGTTCCATTTACATGATTGATCACATGAATCAAACTTTGAAAAGGTTGGATAAGACGTCCATCCCCCAAGCCCTGTTGACAGAAAAAGTCGCAACGAATGTGGCGCTACAGGTTATGTTCATTCGTGGCTATTTACTTACTAGTGAAGAAAGTTATGTGCAAGAATATAAAAAAATCAGCGAGGAAAATTCTAAGTGGGAAGATGAACTAGCCGAAAAATCTCTCACAGAGCGCGGAAAAATTCTAGCTCAAGAAGTAAAAAAGTTAAATGAGACTTATGATAACATTGTATTAGTAAAAATTATTCCTTTGAAACAGAGCGGAAAAGAGCAAGAAGCGCTATCAATTCTAAAAAATGAAGGGGATTCAACAGGAAAGGCTTTAATTGGCAAAATTCACGAATATGTTGAGTATCGTGAACAAGTAATAGGATCTTTTATGAAACAAGCTCGTCAGGATGGAGATAAAACTGAGTGGACCATAGGGGTCATCAGTGTCTTTTCTTTACTTGCTGGCGTAGGGATCGGTATTTTTGTGAACCGCTCTGCATTGCAACCGATCAAAGCAGCTACACACAATTTAGGGAAAATGGCGCAGCGCGATTATACTTTTAGCATTCCCGAGACCGCTCGTGCGCGGGAAGATGAGATTGGAGAATTGGCGAGAGGCATGCATACCGTTTCAAAGACCATGAAAGATATTATTGGCCAGCTTATTGAATCTTCAGGGCAATTAGGGGCTTCCTCAGAAGAATTGACAGCCAGTGCTGAACAGTCAGCCCTTGCAGCAAACCAAATTGCAGAAACCATTGGTGAAGTTGCTGCAGGTGCATCCACCCAGCTACAGTCAATTGATGTCACAACAAAGGTTGTTGAACAAATGACGACGGGCATTCAAAAAATTTCTACTGACACTGAACACGTTGCTAATGCTGCTGAACAAGCATCAACTTCAGCAAAGAGTGGTGAAGATATCATTGAAAAAGCAACAAATCAAATGAAAAATATAGAAAGAACAGTTGGCGATTCGGCACATGTCGTTGCTAAGCTCGGCGAAAATTCTAAACAAATTGGAGAGATTGTAGATACCATTTCAGCGATTGCTGGGCAGACTAATTTATTGGCATTAAATGCTGCGATTGAGGCTGCACGCGCAGGCGACCAGGGACGTGGTTTTGCTGTTGTAGCTGAAGAAGTACGCAAACTTGCTGAACAGTCCCAAGAGGCATCCAAACATATTGCGAACTTAATTGGTGAGATTCAAGGTGATACGGATGATGCAGTGGTAGCCATGTCAAAAGGTACTCGTGAGGTACAATTGGGAACAGAAATTGTTAATTTAGCAGGAAAGACATTTAGTGATATTGCCAGTCTTGTTGAACAAGTATCGGATCAGGTGGGGAATATTTCGACCGCCATCCAAGAAAATGCAAGTGGCAGTCTGCAAATCATCTCTTCAATCAAAGAAATTGATCAGATTAGCAGAGCGGCTGCAGGACAAATGCAAACCGTTTCTGCTGCGACTGAGGAACAGTCTGCATCGATGGAAGAAATCGAATCTTCTGGTGGATCATTGGTAAAAATGGCAGAAGATTTACAAAATATAGTTAATACATTTAAAGTTTAATTACTGATAAGAGCACTCTGATCATTCAGAGTGCTCTTACTGAAGCAGTCTCTATTATGGAGATTGCTTTTTTTATTATCAATAATTTTCCAGAAAACTATTAAGAAATCTATAATATATTACGATATATATAGAAAGCGCCAAGGAGGGCGATGAGGATGGTAACGAAGGTAGCAGGTGTATCTCGAGTTACTTTTCAGAAGAATGATCAACGTCAAACCAAGGATGGAGATAAGAAGAAATCGGGAGATCAATTTAAAGATGTTTTAGCGAAAGTCCTCATGGGCTCTCCAGAAAAAACGATAGGATATAGAAGATAGGGTCTGCGGGCTCTATTTTTTTTTATATCTAAATCGATATTGCATTAAAAAGATTAGTTGATAGTAAAGGACCTTACTTCAATTGATCTAGTTAAGAAAAATAAAACTTGGCGTAGGTTACTTTTTCTTATAGAATAAAAAAACGAGTGATAGATCTAAGAAAATGAGCATTTAATCAATCAAGTCAGTTTTGTAGAAAAAGGAGAGTAAGAACAATGTATTTTTGCATACCATATATTGATCGGATTGGCATTGTCCATGATATTACCTTGATTCTAACGAAACGGGAAATTAACATAGTATCAATGGAAGTGGAGGAAGGGGTGGTATTTTTAGAATGCCAAGCCGTTCCATATGATCAACGCGATGGATTTATCCAAGAACTGAGCAGTATAAGGGGCGTGCAGGGAGTAGATGAAATTTCTTCTATGCCATCGAAGGAACGAGCTGATCAGCTTGATGCTATTCTAACCTCTGTCCACGATGGCATTTTGGCTGTCAATCATCATGGAATCATCACCCAGTGTAATCCAGCGGCAATTCGTATGCTAAGGTTACCCACGCAACAAATGCAAGGTCAACCCCTAGGACCGATTCTTTTTAAAAATTTATTGATACAGGAAACACTAGAGACTGGTTGCCATTATCATAATCGAGAAGTATTCATTGCCTCAGATCATGGATATTGTGTTGTGAGCACAATACCTCTAAGAAATAATGGCGGTGATGTAATCGGTGTTATTGCCCTGATTCGTGACACACAAGATGTAAGAAATTTAATGCGTAGTATGACGACCTCCTTACCGATGACCTTTGCTGATGTTCCCTTTGCGAGCCCAGCTATGGAACAAGTGCTTAGGCAGGCTCGGCGCTATGCCAATAGTGACTCGACAGTGCTGATTCGTGGTGAAACAGGAACTGGTAAGGAACTCATTGCAAGAGCCTTACACAGCGCATCTGCACGGGCGAATGCTGCTTTTGTGCCTATTAACTGTGCTGCGATTCCAGATACTTTGCTTGAAAGTGAATTGTTTGGATATACGGAAGGAGCTTTCACTGGGGCGATCAAAGGTGGAAAACCAGGACTGTTTGAACTTGCAAATGGTGGCACCTTATTTCTTGATGAGGTAGGGGAAGTATCAGCTCATTTACAAGTTAAAATGTTAAGGGTACTTCAGGAGCAACGTGTACGGCGAGTAGGAAGTAATAAGGAAGTAGCCATTGACGTGCGAATTATCGCTGCTACTAACCGCAATTTAGAAGATATGGTAGCGGATAAGATTTTTAGGGAGGATTTATATTATCGGTTAAATGTTATTCCTCTTATGGTACCGCCACTTCGAGAACGTTTTGAGGATATTCGATTATTAAGCGAACTATTTCTAAAACAATTTGCCGATAAATTACAACGCTTAGTCATAGGATTTTCACCTTTGGCAATGCAACGCTTAGAGGGATATAGTTGGCCAGGTAATGTGCGAGAATTAAAAAATATTATTGAACGTGCAGTCAATCTTGTTGACGGATCAGAAGTGCAGTCAGAACATATTTTTTTAGGACGTTTATCAGGATCGCCAGAAACCCCTCCTTTGGTGCAGTTTGAGACCTATCAGACCTTAGACGAGCGTTTGGGCGAAATCGAACGAACTATTTTACAAGAAACTTCCCGCCGTTTTGGTTCTTCCAGGCGGATGGGAGCAGTACTTGGACTCTCACACACGGCAGTATTGAAAAAGATGCGCAAATATCAGTTACCCATATAAAAGTATGCAAGTAGAATCCGATGTAATTGGTTTCTGCTTGTATTTTTTTATCTAATCAAAAAGTGGAGGTCTTTTCGATTCAAAGTAGGGAAAAGTCGCTTTTTGTCTATATTTAAGAAATTGGTATAAGCCAATGAAGTTTTTTTGGAAACATTTCGAACCAATGGAACGATTTTTGTAATTAAAAGTTTCCAAAAAGAAATGGTTTATTCATATAAAATAGGGATTTTAATGTTGGCATGATTATTGCAATGATAGATTGCCAAGAATATAAAATGGATTTTTATGGGTAATGACAAGGGGCTATGTAAGAAAAAATAAGGGGGATTTAATCATGATTATTGGTGTAGTAAAAGAAATTAAAAATAATGAAAACCGGGTGGGTTTGACTCCTGCAGGAGCGGCAGATTTGTGTAAAGCTGGTCATACTGTATTGATGGAACAAGGAGCTGGCTTTGGTAGCGGCTTTTCTGATGAAAGTTATGTTAAAGTTGGTGCTAGCATCATTGCTGATAAAAAAGCATTATTTGATCGTTCTGAAATGATTATTAAAGTAAAAGAACCATTAGCTGCAGAATATGATTTGTTTCATGAAGGACAAATTTTATTTACATACCTCCATTTAGCTCCAGAACCTGAACTTACGCAAGCTATGCTTGAAAAAAAAGTAATTGGTATTGCTTATGAAACCATTGTTGGACGCAATAATACATTACCTTTATTGTCACCAATGAGTGAAGTTGCAGGTCGTATGGCCATACAAATCGGTGCACAAATGTTAGAAAAACCTTGGGGCGGCAAAGGTATACTCCTCGGTGGCGTACCTGGCGTAGAATCAGGGCAAGTTGTTATTATCGGTGGCGGAATTGTTGGTACCAATGCAGCTAAAATGGCTGTTGGTATGGGAGCACGCGTTACCGTTATTGATAAATCAGGCGATCGTCTTGCTTATTTAGATGATATTTTTGGTGGTCGCGTTACGACTGTAATGTCCAATAGCTATAATATTGCGAAATGGGTTGCTAAAGCTGATCTATTAGTTGGGGCAGTACTTGTTCCTGGTGCTAAAGCTCCTAAACTTGTAAGCGAAGAAATGGTTAAAGAAATGGAAGCTGGCTCTGTTATTGTGGATGTTGCGATTGATCAAGGTGGTTCTATAGAGACAATCGATCGTGTGACAACTCATAGCGATCCTACTTATACTAAATATGGCGTAGTACATTATTCAGTAGCCAATATGCCTGGTGCAGTGGCTCGTACTTCCACTTTGGCATTAACGAATGCTACATTACCTTATGCGTTACAAATTGCTAATAAAGGTTGGAAACAAGCGTTAAAAGATGATGCTGGTCTTGCAAGAGGACTTAATGTGTATAAAGGTCAAGTCACTTTTAAGGCTGTAGCTGATGATCAAAATCTTCCTTATACTTCAGTTGATGAAGTTCTAGCATAAGATAATTAAAAAAAAGAAAACTAAGGCTTACGCTACGCCGTAAGACGAGGCGGAAGTCTTAGTTATCTTACTTACGATGAAAAATATATAGTTGAAATTTGTAAAATAGTTTACGGAAAAACATACTCACGTTTATATTATGGGTATGTTTTCTTTTTATAGTTAAATATTGGATAAAATTGGCAGGAGAATTATCTGAAAAAATAGAATAATGAAACAATGGGGAGCTTCATGGTCTTTAGTATTTTATTCTAAGGTCGGTTATATGCAGCGAAGGAGGTGAGAGTTTAAAGGTCTGTGGGCAATCAAAAAAAACCAATATAAGGAGGCGTATTTTTATGGAAAAAAATAATGCATTACGTGAAGATTTGCACCGTGGTTTAGAAGAACGTCATATTCAGTTGATTGCACTCGGTGGAGCTATTGGTGTAGGTTTGTTCCTTGGATCTGGTGGCGCGATAAAAACGGCGGGTCCATCATTAATGTTGGTATATTTTTTAGCAGGTATTATTATGTTTTACATTATGCGGGCATTGGGCGAAGTTGCAGTTGCCTACCCCGTTTCCGGAACATTTAGTGCTCATGCAAATATTTTTTTGGGGCCACTGAATGGTTATATTACTGGTTGGACGTATTGGTTTATGTGGGTTGTGACTTGCATGGCAGAAATTACGGCAGTCGGGGTTTATTTTACTTACTGGGTACCTGAAGTACCTCAATGGATTCCTGCTTTATTAGCTCTTGTTGCGATGACAAGTGTTAATTTAATTAGTGTTCGTCTTTTCGGTGAATTTGAGTTTTGGTTTGCTCTGATAAAAGTTGTAACTATTTTAGCCATGATTGTTGCAGGATCTGCTATGATTCTCTTTGGTATTGGCAATGGCGGTATTGCAATTGGAATTTCCAATCTGTGGTCATATGGTGGCTTTTTCCCATATGGTATCGAAGGTATGTTTATGTCTGTTGTTATGGTCATGTTCTCCTATCTGGGGATTGAATTGATCGGTGTTACAGCAGGTGAAGCAAAGAATCCAGAAAAATCATTGCCTGCGGCGATTGATAAAGTATTTTGGCGGATTCTAATTTTCTATGTTGGAGCCTTATTTGTCATCATGTCGTTATATCCTTGGAACCAAATTGGTACTATTGGTAGCCCTTTTGTTTTGACTTTCAATAAACTTGGGATTAGGGCAGCTGCTGGAATTATTAATTTTGTGGTGCTCACTGCGGCCTTATCTTCTTGTAATAGTGGGCTTTTTAGTACAGGGCGGATGCTTTATAATTTATCACTTCAAGATAAAGCGCCAACAATATTTAGCAAATTAAATGACCGGAGTGTACCAACAAATGGTATCCTCGTATCATCCCTTTTCCTGCTGGTTGGTGTAGTTCTTAATTATCTTATGCCTGCACAGGTATTTGTATATGTTACGAGTGTAGCTACTTTTGGTGCACTTTGGATATGGGGTGTCATTTTGATGATTCAACTGAAATATCGGCAAAGCTTGACTGCTGAGCAGATTGCAGGAATCAAATATCCCATGCCCCATTCTCCTGTATCGAACTGGGTGAGTATGCTTTTCTTAGCTTTGGTCGCGGTGATCATGTTCTTCAATGAAGATACCCGCGTTGCGCTTTATATTGCACCAATCTGGTTTGGACTTCTTGTTGCTTCATATTATGGATTTAATATGCATAAAAACAATATACCTTTGGTCACGTCTATTGACAAATAGTAGGATTTAGTAGTATAAGAAAAGAAGGCTTTAATCGTTACTATTTCTTGACTAAACCTTTTGGCCGAAGATAGACAGGGGGAACTCGACATGTTTGAACGAGCAGTGTGGGCGGAAATTGACTTAGAAGCAATTGCCCATAATGTAGGACAAATAAGAAAAGTGACAGCAAGTAATGCTCAAATTTGTGCTGTAGTGAAGGCTGATGCCTATGGACATGGGGCGGTAGCAGTGGCGAGAACCGTACTACAGGCAGGTGCCGATCGCTTGGCAGTCGCGATTTTAAATGAGGCATTAGAACTTCGCCGAGCTGGTTTCAGAGTGCCAATATTAATTCTCGGGTATACACCAGATACCCAGGCAGCTATGGTCGTCGATCAAGATATTACCCAGACCATATTTACCATTGAATCAGCTCAAGCTTTGTCAGGAGCTGCTGTGGCGGCAGGGAAAACTGTGAATGTTCATATCAAAATTGATACAGGTATGGGAAGAATCGGCGTTCGTCCTGAGGATGCTGGAGATTTTGCTGTAGCGGTATCAGAATTACCAGGAATTAAGATTGAAGGTGTATTCTCTCATTTTGCCAACTCTGATAGTGCTGATAAAAGTTTTGCCTATGAACAGTACCGTCGATTTACCCTTGGTCTAGAATTGATTGAGGGCAAGGGAATACAAATTCCGATTCGTCATATTGCCAATAGTGCGGCGATTTTGGATCTGCCTGATATGCATTTGGACATGGTAAGGCCAGGTATCATTTTATATGGCCTATGGCCTTCTGATGAAGTCGACCATACCTTAGATTTGAGACCGGCTATGCAGCTCAAAACTCAAGTCGGGTTTGTCAAAGAGATGGCCTCTCATACATCAATTAGTTATGGACGGACTTATTTTACAGAAACATCGAGTATCATTGCCACGCTGCCTTTAGGCTATGCTGATGGATGGTCTCGCTTATTGGCTCATAAAGCCCAGGTGCTCCTTTGCGGAAAGCGCGCACCTTTAGTTGGGCGGGTATGTATGGATCAATGTATGGTCGATGTGACTCATATTCCAGGGGTAAGGGTTGGTGATGAAGTGTTACTGTTTGGTGGGCCTTCTTTACCAGTGGAAGAAGTTGCGAAACATATGGAGACCATTAATTATGAAATTGTATGTATGGTAGGCAAAAGAGTACCGAGACTCTATCGATAGTGCTGGCTTGTTACAAAAACAATATAGGAAAGTAAAAGAACTTGGCATGGCCAAGTTTTTTTTTATAGCAGTCGAGAAAGGGACTAGAGTCACATTCTTTTTGGCAGGGAAACAATGTGGGAGAGACGAATAATAACTTTTTAGGCATTGTGAGATTCGGAAAGGGTTGATTATAATTATGATTACGAAAAAAAAGGTGAGAATAGAAAAACGTATTGTTTTTTTTCTGAGCGCACTGATGCTGGCTATTTTTCTTGTAGCGGGACGTATTGCATGGATACAATTTATTGATGGTAAAAATATGGTCTCCAAAATAGCAACACAATTAAGTGAAAGTAAGGCATTATATTCACCACGTGGTACGATTTATGATAGAAATGGAAGAGAACTTGCGATTAGCAGCATGACTAAATCCTTATATGCCAATCCCTCAGAAATTAAAGATGCCGATCAAATCTCAGAAAAATTGGCGATTTTATTGGAAATGAATCCTGCAGATATCAAGACGAAACTGACTGCAGGTGGTCAGTTTATTTGGATCAAGCGTATGTTAGAGCCTGTTGTATCTGAAAAAATACAGGCATTGATAAAACAAGATGATATTAAAGGTTTGGCCTTTGTCGAAGAAAGTAAACGTTATTATCCTAATGATACTTTGGCTGCCCAAGTACTTGGCTTTGTTGGTACAGATGATATTGGTTTAGACGGTCTTGAAATGACTCTCGATAAAATTATAAAAGGCAATCTATTTAAACAGTTAATTGATACTGATAGTCATGGTATCCCAATTTTTAAATCAATTTTTACATTTTCTCCGAATAAACAAGGCAAAAATGTATATCTTACATTAGATAGCGGTATTCAATTTATTGTAGAACAAAGTTTAGATAAAGCTGTAGCAACGACTGGTGCAAAGGGAGCCAGTGTGATTGTTATGAACCCTCACACTGGAGAAATCTTGGCTATGGCTAATCGTCCAACATATAATCCTAATCAGTTTTATAAGTATACTGATAATGAGTGGAAAAATCGGGCAGTAGCTTATAATTATGAACCAGGTTCCACTTTCAAAAGTGTTGTAGCCGCTGCTGCACTGCAAGAAGGAAAAGCATATCCAGAAGAAATATTTGTTGATAAGGGCTATGTAGAAGTATCGGGTAGGCGTATCCAAAATTGGAGTGGCGATGCTTATGGTAATGTTTCTTTTATTGAGATTATCAAAGAATCAATTAATACAGGATTTGTACAAATTGGTATGCGCCTCGGAGCATATAAAATGACGGAATATGCTAAAGCCTTTGGATTTGGTCAGGCGACGGGTATTGAATTGCCTGGTGAAGAAGAAGGATTGCTTTTTGATCCCAAGGATATGCGTGATTCGGATACTGCTACCATGGCCATTGGCCAAAGTATTGCTGTCACTCCTTTGCAATTAGTTAGGGCTGTAGGGGCAATTGCTAATGGGGGAGTACTGCTTAAACCACATATTATTAAAGAAATCCGTAATGTTGATGGCTCTCTTGATCGGGAGATAGCAGTTGAATCTTTAAGGCAAGTGATTACTCCTGAGACCGCTAGGACACTGACAGGTATGATGGAAAAAGTAGTGTCAGAGGGTGGCGGTATAAAGGCAAAAGTAAAAGGCTATCATTTTGCTGGAAAAACAGGTACAGCTGAAAAACTTAAAGATAGTGGCAGTGGTTACTCTGCAGGACGTTATGTTGCTTCTTTTGTTGGATTTGGGCCAGTAGAAGATCCCCAAGTGGTAGTTTTAGTGGTTCTTGATGACCCTTATGGAGTATATTATGGTGGACAAATCGCTGCACCTGTAGCTGGTGATATCTTAGGGCAGATTATGCGCCATCTTAATATTCGTCCTCAGCCTGCCAATGAACCAGTGGTGCCTAATGCTCAAAAACAAGCTCCAGTCATCATGGAAAAACCAGTAATACAAGCCCCTGCTGGCAAGGTTGTTGTACCCAATGTTTTAGGTATGAGTATGCGTGAAGCTGGGGAATCTTTCAATAAGGTGGGACTTGCCATTGTACCTATGGGGACAGGCATAGCGGTACGCCAAAGTATTCCAATGAATACAATTGTTGACCCAAGTACTGAAATTGCCGTAATTTTTGAAGGACAATAAAAAAAGGGCGGCTATGCCGCCCATTGTTGCATGATCAAGGTTGTTTGTTCGCGTCGTATTGAGCTGTGAGAGTGCTAGAAGTAGCAGTTGCACTTGTACCACTCATACCCGATTCATACTGCTCAATCATTTTGCGAACCATGTGACCGCCGACGCGTCCGCAATCCGCAGAAGTCATAGTTGACCAACCTTGAGAACGGACTTGATCAGAAATACCAAGTTCGTTGGCCACTTCTAATTTCATGCGATCAAGAGCATTTTCAGCACCAGGGTTCACTGGTTTTTTACTTCTGGACATATAATCACCTCCCTATGTTGGTATAATCATAGTATCGACGTAATGCGTTTATGTTATGCTGTGTTTTATTATGTAAATAGTTCCAAAGATGTTGAAAAAAATAGAAGAGTGATTAAAATTATCCTTATAACAGGAATTAGTATTTTAGTGACGAATAAACAAGTATCATAGGGGAGGACTGTGCAATTGACTGCAATCATCTCTAAGAATAGCAATGGGAGTGACAAACATGCATGAAATGGCCATTGCTCAGGGAATACTGGACATTGTACTTAAGACTGCAGCTGAGAATAAAGCAAGAAAAGTGACTGGTGTTAAATTGCTCATTGGGCAGATGACGCAAATCGAACCTGAATCTCTTACCTTTGGATTTGAGGCATTGGCCATGGGGTCGATTGCTGAAGGCGCTCATCTTGATATAACAACGATACCTCTTGTTGGAGAATGCAATAGTTGTAAGCAACAGTTTTCTATTGAAAAATATTGTTTTTTATGTCCTCACTGCAACTCAGCTAATATTGCAGTTGTATCAGGAAGGGAACTAGCGGTAGATTATCTGGAGGTTGAATAAAATGCAAATCAAAGTCATGACTAATATCTTAGATCGAAATGACCAAATTGCCGCTGAGGTACATGAACGATTATCGGCAGCGGGAATTTTTGTCGTAAACTTGTTAGGATCACCTGGCTGTGGGAAAACGTCACTTCTTGAAAATACCATCGCAGGTCTGAAGGGTGAACTTTCTATGGCTGTGATTGAAGGGGATTTGTTTACTGCAAAAGATGCCCAACGCATAGAGCAATATGGCGTACCCGTTGTGCAGATTAATACAAGTGGTGGATGCCATCTTGATGCTAATATGGTAAACAGTGTATTAGATCATCTGAATCTTGAGACCCTTGATCTGATTGTAGTTGAAAATGTAGGCAATCTAGTATGCCCAGCTGAGTTTAATATTGGAGAAGATGTTAAGGTAACAGTACTTAGCATTACCGAAGGTGAGGATAAACCAATGAAATATCCTCTTATTTTTAAACAAGCCAGTGTAGTTATTTTAAATAAAATTGATTTGTTACCTTATACTAATTTTGACATGGAGTCCGCAACTCAAGATATTAAGAGTATTAATCCTAATGCGGTATTGATAGAAGCCTCGTGTCGGGCTGAAACCGGTTTGACTGAGTGGTATGATTGGCTGAAAAAACAGGTGAAAATGAAACAGTCAAGGAGTATATAAGGATGCTCAATCAGAAAAAACAAGAGGATAAAATTGAATCTATGCGTGCCCGACTTCATGAATTGGTCATGTCTAAAGCTGGCAATCTAATTGATGAAGAAGTTGGTGAACTTAGTGCTCAATTGGATAAATTAATTGTAAAATATCAAAAAACAATGGCTAAACCTACTCAGAGAGTATTCTGAGAACGTTAGACTCTTTAGTAAACTAGAATTTATAAATAAAAAGTTGAATGTAGTTAAAAATGTTCGGAGGGGAATTCATATGATTGATGAAAAAGATTGGGAATTATTTAAGCAAAAATTTAAAAATAAAGCCAGTATTGATCTTAATGATTATAAACCAGCCCAGATGCAACGCCGAATCAATAATTTGATGAGTCGTTATGGTGCTCAGACCTATGTAGATTTCTTTAATTTATTAGATAAAGATGCTAAACTGTATAAAGAATTTATTGATTATATGACAATTAATGTAACAGAATTTTTTCGTACACCAGAAAAATTTGCTGAATTAGAAACCAAAGTATTACCTGAATTATTAGCTAAAAATCCAAGACTTAATATTTGGAGTGCAGGTTGTTCTGTTGGTGCAGAGCCTTATTCCTTAGCAATGATTTTAAAAGATATGACCCCTAATGTAAAACACCGTATTTTGGCGACGGATCTTGATATCGAAATGTTAGGAAAGGCTAAAAGCGGTGTATATACAAACACTGAATTTAAAAATATTTCAACAAATCGAGCATCAAAATATTTTAAACAAGTTAATAATACTTATATCATTGATGAAGATATTCGATCACGGATTGAATTTAAACAACATAATTTGTTACTTGATAAATTTGAAACAGGTTTTGATTTGATTTTATGCCGCAATGTAGTTATTTATTTTACTGAAGAAGCAAAAGATGGATTATATCGTCGCTTTTTAAGTGCATTAAAACCAGGTGGTGTCATGTTTGTTGGTGGTACAGAAGCCATATTGAATTTCCGTGACATTGGTTTTGTGAGCTATCTTCCATTTTTCTATCGCAAGCCTTTATAAGATTCCCCAATTGGAGAGTCGATAAAAGGTGTGTAACAAGTAAGTTAGGAATGTGCGGGTCATTGTGTGTTCATCAATTGTCTGTCCTGCAGTGACGTCGACGGTTTGAACGACGTGTTGGTCTACAAAAAAAATAATTTCACCAATCTTTTGCCCCTGATAAACAGGGGCTTTTATTGTTTCTGGCAAATCAAGAGCCACTGTAATATGTTCGTAATCCGTGGCTTTTACGACTAGACTGGCCTGGCTGGCAACAACGGCATCGACCATAGGAGTAAGACCTTTTTCGACAGGTATGGCACATAAAATATCATCTTTATTTGCATATTCATATAATTCAAATGTATCAAAACCATATTTTAAGAGTTGCATTGAGTCGTTCCAACGAGAATGATCATGTAATACAACGGCAATAAGTTGTTGATTGCCACGGGTCGCACTTGAGATAAGGCAGGGGCCAGCTTGATTGGTCGTACCTGTCTTAACGCCATCTACTTCCTCAAGTAGCCATAATAATTTATTGGTATTACGTAAATTTTGATCATGTTCTTTACCACGTCTATCTAACCAGTCAATGCTGGTTTCTCTTGTGTTAACGATTGTCGCAAAAGTAGGATTTGTTAATGCGTAGCGAGCCATCCAGGCTAAGTCAAAAGCGGTGGAATAATGTTCGGGAGCACTAAGTCCATGAGGATTGGCAAAGTGGCTGCCTAGAGCATTTAATAATTCTGCTTTATGATTCATAAGGATAACAAAATTTTCAACAGAGCCAGCGAGATGTTCAGCAATCGCGACTGCAGCATCATTGCCTGAACGCAGGAGTAAGCCTGTTACTAATTCACGTAAGGAAATTCGCTGACCTGGACTTAAGTGCATGGATGAACCCGCAGTACTTGCTGCTCTTAGGCTGATTTTTACTTCATCATCAAGATGACCACTTTCAATGGCAATGATGGCTGTTAGGACTTTAGTTGTACTTGCTGGCGCACTTCGAATGCGGCTATTTTTTTCGAACAAGACTTGACCAGTTTTTCCATCGAGTAATATAGCTGACTCTGCATGTATTTTTGGTGGCGCACTGAAAGTAAGTTGTGCAGGCAGACAGAAAAAAAGACAGAGTAGGAGCATTCTTGTTAAATAAAATCGTAGAGACATGGCAATCCCCCTCCGCAAAGTTACTATAGTATATTGTAGCGCAAGGATAATCATGCAAGTTATCAGGCATATCTTGACAACTTATTGCGTACTATCCAAGAAGATGATGATAGGGGGTAAGGGAATGCGGAGTTCTCGATTTTTGGGAGTGGTATTTAGCGCGGTGATTGCTGCTGCTGTGCTTACACAAGGGATAACTTCTGATCAGGAAAAAGTCATAAAAAAGGTGCCAACAACTCATAAAGTAGTGGCACTGACTGTTGACGATGGACCCCATTATAAAACGACGCCTCAAATGCTAGCAATACTGAGAGAGAAAAAGGTGAAGCTAACTTTATTTATTTTAGGTGAGAATGCTAAAAGTCATCCAGAAATTTTAGCGCAAGCTGTTGCCGATGGACATGAAATTGCAAACCATGCTTATAGTCATCAGTTATTGTCAAAGATGAGCAAAGATGACGTTCAAAAAGAACTAAATCAGGCAGAAAAAGTCATTACTGCGGTAGCGCCGATGCCAACACTCTTTCGACCTCCAGGTGGTGCATATAATCATTACGTATTGGAAGAAAGCGCTAAACATGGTTATACGACAATTTTATGGTCCATTGATCCAGGTGATTGGCGTCGACCGAGCGTCGAATCGGTTGTCGATGAAGTCATGAAGAAAATTGAACCAGGCAGTATTGTATTACTTCATGATGGTCAATACCCATTGCCAACGCCTGAGGCGATTGGTATTATCATTGATCGATTACGAGAACAGGGATATAGCATTGTGACAGTCAGTGAATTACTACAATATTACGAAGTACGCCCGTAGACAGTCCTGATTAGTTATTGATAAGGCTGTAAATTTTTCCAGTGTGATTGAATGAGTTGATCATAACGCATAATGGTGGCAGTACGTTCATTACGCAAGGCTTGAATGGAACTCAAAATAGGTTGATCAAACACATATACATTTTGTTTGGGAACGATGATGGGACTCGCATATTCTTTTAACTTCGTAGCAACTTTTAAGTTAACTTTACTTTGTTTGATGATCACAGCTGGTTCTAAGATATCTGAGCCAGCATAACGGTAGATTAGACAGTTAGGTTGTATACGATCAATAATATTTTTGTTCTCTCCATCAAAAAAAATCCCTGTATTGCAAGTGGAGCAATGGGTTAAATCTGGAGTGATCCAAGTATGGCAGTGGGCACAAATCATTTCGTTCATCAATTACACCTCCGAATGGTAGTCTGCCCAATGACTGATGTAAATATTAAACAGTATAATTTACAATGAATTGACAAGACGTTATACTGTGCAAGAGAGTCATTATATATTTCGCAGGAGGTAATGATATGTTTTGGAATCAAGAAGTCGAGACTTTACCTAGAGCTGATATGGTACGGTGGCAAAGCCATAAATTAAATAAAGTGATAGAGCGTGTATATGAGAAAAGTTTGTTATATAGTAAGCGAATGTCAGACAATGGTATAAGTCCAGAAGATATTGAGACTGTGGATGACCTTTGTAAACTGCCATTCACCACACGCCAAGACCTAGCTGCCAACTATCCATATGGACTTTTAACAATGCCTGTGAGTGGTGTTTCTTATATTCATAAAAATCAGAATCTGGAGAATCACCCAGTCGCGATGAACTACACAAGCAATGATATGCTCATGTGGACTGAGCTCATGGCACGAATGTTAGTGGCCGGAGGGGTAAATGTGACGACGGTTTTTCAGGTAGGAGTTCCCGGAGAACTGCACCCAGGAAGTTTAGGGGTATGCTATGGGGCAAGGCAGGTAGGGGCAACATTGGTACCAGGTAATAGTGATCATGCTGCCCAACAACTGTCTATTATAGAAGACTTTGGTGTAAATGGAATCTTCTCTACACCAGAGTCTCTCCTAGCTTTAGCCAAAGAAACGAGAGCGGCAGGGAGTCAACCTGAAGAATTACCACTACAAATGATATTTTGTAGTATACAATCGTTAGAAGAACATACTTTGCAACAAATTAAAAAAGAGTATGGAAGACAATTAATAAGAATTTATGGATTCAATGATATTTTTGGTATGGGTATCGGTGGGGAATGCCACTGCGCTGATGGGTTGCATCTACAGGAAGATTGTTTTTTTCCGGAGATCATAGATCCAGAGAGTGGACAAGTGCTAGCGTCAGGAGAAATGGGAGAATTAGTATTAACGAGTCTAACACTAGAGGCTATGCCGATGATTCGTTATCGTACAGGAGTACAAGGAGCTCTTGATGGCAGCCCGTGTGCTTGTGGACGAACTTTGGTGCGATTAAAAAATAAAGAGTCTAAAAAATAGAAAAAGGTTCTGAGATGAAAAATCTCAGAACCTTTTTGTTTGATTTTTAATAATATTCGCCACTATCTCGGTAGCTTTTCACAATATCTACAAGATTATCACTTTTAGGATGGTTATTGAGTAGTTCTAAAAACTGGTGGGAATTTTCAAATCCTACACTCCATGCGAAAGCTCCGTCAGCAGTATAAGCAGCAAAAATGATTTCCTGTTCTAAATCCATAGGTAGAGTGCCGTCAATATCAGTCACTAAGGCATAAGCCTCATTTTCGACGGGTTCATAAATTAGAGCAGTACAGCCGTCTTCAATTTCTGTTTCATACAACTCAAAAGGTTCATAAGCTTCTAATAGTGTGTTAGCGTTCATTCAGTATCATCCTTTATTCTTTGTAATAGTATGTCAGTATCTGTTCTTTATCTTAAAACAGGTATAGCCATTTGACAAGTAAAAATTTTAGGATCATAGTAGAAAAGTATGTTAAAATTTTATTGAAGAATAAATAGGCAGAAGGATGGAAATATGAAGATTTTAGTAGATGCTGATGCCTGCCCAAAGAAAGTATTACAAATCTGCATGGAACTAGGACGGCGATATGCTGTTGCGGTGTGGACTGTTGCTAGTTTTAATCATAATATCATATCTGATTATCATGTAGTGGTGGGCGATAACGATCAAGAAACAGATATCAAAGTTCTCAATTTAAGTGAAGCTAGAGATATTATTATAACCCAGGATTGGGGACTAGCAGCCATGGTCTTAGGCAAAAAAACTCGTTGTATCAGTCCAGCAGGGAGAGAGTTTCGTAATGATAACATCGATTTTTTACTTGAAGAACGTGATATGAAAGCTAAATTACGCCGTAGTGGCGGTAAGACTAAAGGGCCAAGTAAGCGCACCGGAGAAGAGGATAGACGATTTCAAGAATGTTTGGAGGCAATTCTAGGAGAGGGTACAAAGGCGACATAACCAGTATTTGCATTATCTTGTACGAGAAAATCCCACTGGTAAAGTTTGCAGGTGTCATCTCGATTTGGATCATTGACCATTACTTCATTGTCAGCTGTAATATAAGCGTATACAATGAAATGACCGCTTTGTGTGAATTCTCCAGGACCATGGGCGCCAATACATGGAATTCCTTGATTAAGTGCAGTTAAAACTTGATCGGGATCGGCTGTTTGAACCATGGGTATACCAAAATACTGACCAGCCGCGGCAAAAAAATCCCAACTGGTTCCGCCTGGTGTGGGATAAAAACCGTTGATGATCGCAAAATCAGCGGCTTCTGGTGGTGTGATATTTATGCCGTAGAATTGAGCGATCATCGTAAAACAGGTTGGACCACAGCCTGATGTGGCAATTGTACTTGAAGAATAGGGATAATCACCCCATCGCTCATCCCATTGTTTAAGCAGTGGTACTCGATTGGGCATGGATATCAACCTCCTGATAACATAATCTTTTTCAAATTATTATATGCAGAGAGACAATAAGAAGGTGTGTGAAATGTTAAAGTTTTATCGAACTGTTAAGGGTTATGGACAAAAAGAAATTGAGATTAATAAATCACGTTTTATTGCCTATGTTGAGCAAATCGAAAGTGAAGAAGCTGCAGTCGCTTTTATTGAACAAATTAAAAAGAAACATTGGAATGCGACTCATAATTGCTCTGCTTATTTGATCGGTGAAAATGATCAGTATCAAAAAGCCGATGATGATGGTGAGCCTTCCGGTACAGCTGGTAAACCTATTTTGGAAATTATTAAAAAATCAGGACTTAAAAATACTGTGATTGTGGTGACTCGTTATTTTGGCGGCATCAAACTAGGTGCAGGGGGGCTTATTCGAGCCTATGGAAAAAGTGCCAGTGCAGGTATTAAAGAGACTGGTATAATTGAAAGGCAAGGTCATACACGGATTGGAGCTGAGGTTGATTACACTTTCTTAGGCATGTTGGAAAATCAGCTTCGCATACAAGGCTATATTATCGCTGACAAACAATTTGCTGATAAAATAACTCTGATTGTGTTAGAAAAATTAGGGCAAGAAGAAGTGCTTAAGCAAAAAATAATCGATTGGACAGCAAATCAAGTGAAATTTAGTGATGAGGGTGAAGTCTATGTGGATACTCCAGTGTCATATCAAGAGTAATTGATCAGGGAAAACAAAAGGGTTTCAGATATCATAATCTGAAACCCCATGATGAGCTGGATACTAAGATCTTAGGCTGAAATGTCAATGGTTTGCCCTAAGTGAGCAGGAGAAAGATTCGGTCCACTAGAAGAAAGCAAATCAGTAATTGCCTGTCCATTTTGTTGGCTAGTATCCATTACTTTTCGCATAATCATGATACTGGCTTGATTTTGAACTTTACTCATAGACGCCATGGTTGATAAGGCTGCGATGTCCATTTCATCATCTCCTTTTACATACGTATATTTTACCATAAATATTTAATCATGTTAAAAGTTTATTTAGGAAAAAATAAAGGAATTATTATATAAAAATTGGTTATTTTAGATTAATATGTGAGGTTTTTTGGCATAAAGCAGGAAATATGGGTTCTATGCCGAACACTGAATAAAGCAAAAAAACCACGAGGGAGTTTTAAAAATGACGACAACCAATACAGTTATATCTTCAAACTTTATTCAAAATATTATTAATGAAGATTTGAAAAACAATAAAAATAATAGCCGGGTACATACTCGTTTTCCACCTGAACCTAATGGTTATCTACATATTGGTCATGCGAAATCGATTTGTCTCAATTTTGGTATTGCCAATGAATATAAAGGACAATGCAATTTGCG
This sequence comes from Pelosinus sp. sgz500959, assembly GCF_042610375.1. NCBI lineage: Bacteria > Bacillati > Bacillota > Negativicutes > Selenomonadales > Sporomusaceae > Pelosinus > Pelosinus sp. sgz500959. The sequence goes on along the minus strand of NZ_JBGJZL010000009.1, from coordinate 52,963 downwards.
GTTTGATGATACCAATCCAAGTCGCGAGGAAACTGAATATGTGGAATCCATTCAGGAAGATGTGAAATGGTTAGGTTTTGATTGGGATGATCGGATGTTTTATGCCTCTGACTATTTTGAGCAAATTTATGACTATGCAGTTCAGCTTGTGAAGAACGGGAAAGCCTATGTCTGTGATCTCACTGCCCAGCAAATGCGGGAATATCGGGGAACCTTAACTGAACCAGGGACAGAAAGTCCTTATCGCAATCGTTCAGTTGAGGAAAATTTGGAACTATTTGAAGGCATGAAGAATGGACAATTTGCAGATGGTTCAAGAGTATTGCGCGCTAAAATTGATATGTCTTCACCAAACGTAAATTTACGTGATCCTATTTTGTATCGCATTATGCGGGCTGAACATCATCGGACAGGAAACACATGGTGTATTTATCCTATGTATGATTATGCTCACCCAATTTCAGATGCTCTAGAAGGCATTACTCATTCCATTTGTACATTGGAGTTTGAAGATCATCGTCCACTGTACGATTGGTTGATTAACGCTCTTGATATGGAAAATCGTCCACAACAGATTGAATTTGCGCGTCTCAATGTGACGAATATGGTCATGAGTAAGCGGAAACTTCGTCTCCTTGTCGAAGAAGGTTTGGTTGATGGTTGGGACGATCCACGGATGCCAACCATTTCAGGACTACGCCGTCGGGGTTACACTCCTGAGGCCATTCGTGATTTTTGCGAACGCATTGGAATTGCTAAAAGCAATAGTACAGTTGATATTGCGATGCTTGAGCATTGCATACGGGAAGATCTCAATACAAAAGCTTTACGGGCGATGGCTGTACTGCGTCCGCTGAAAGTTGTCATCGAAAACTATCCTGAAGGGCAAGTAGAACAATTAGAAATTGAGAATAATCCAGAGCAGCCTGAGACAGGCACGCGTACGATTCCGTTCTCTCGAGAAATTTATATCGAACAAGAAGATTTCATGGAAAACCCTATTAAAAAATTCTTTCGTTTAGCCCCAGGACAAGAAGTACGTCTTAAGAGTGCCTACTTCATCAAATGTGAGCAGGTCATTAAAGATGAACAGACGGGTGAAATTATTGAACTGCGTTGTACCTATGATCCTGAAACTAAAAGTGGCTCAGGGACTTCTACACGCAAAGTCAAAGGAACCTTGCACTGGGTGTCGGCTACTCATGCTGTTAAAGCTGAAGTGAGACTCTATGATTATCTATTGCTCGAAGGCGAGCAGGAAGTTCAAGAGGGTGAAAAGGACTCCAAGGATGATATTAATCCAAATTCTATGGAGAAACTTACTTCTTGCATGATTGAACCTAGCTTAGCAAATGCCACTCCTGAAAAACGCTACCAGTTCTTGCGTAATGGCTATTTCTGCCTTGATGTAAAGGATTCAACGCCAGAGTTGCCTGTATTTAATCGGGTGGTTGGTTTACGTGATTCTTGGTCTAAAAGTCAAAAATCATAATTGAATATAAGATGAAAATCCCCTTGAAATAACACTTATAGGTTATTTTCAAGGGGATTTTATTAAGGTTTTTTATGTTTATCTTGATTTATGAAGGGGACTATTTCTATTTTATTTTTTTTCAAATAATCTTTTAATGCTTGATTAATAATTAAGGCCTTTGCCCCTTTATTTCCTTTGGTCATATCTGCAATGGTTTGGTAAATATCATTTTCAACCCAATAACTATCTTTAATATGTATTTCTTTAAATTTAGGTTTGCGAACTTTAAGTTCAGGGATTGGTATGTCAGGAATGACAGTTGGAGCTAGGGTTGATTTGCTGCTTCTTTTACTGGTTTTTTTTTCTTTTGGGCTTACAATGTCTAGTGTATTATCTTCTGCTGTAAGTTCCCCTTCTTCTGCTATTGTAGCTGCAATTTCTACTTCTGGGGTTATAAGAGACTCAACTTTATCTGCAACAGTTGTTTTTTTAATTCTTGGCATCTTTGATCAACTCCTAAAAAAAAAATAAATGAATTTTCGGAAAAGTTAAAATTATAGTATTATTATACCAATAATTATCATAATTGCAACAAATATGTAGTTATAGCACCTTATATAAAGTAAATGATTGTTTCCTTTCTCTCATCAACGATGGGAATGAGAGCGCCATTGCAATTTTTTTTCAGCTTTTTTACGGAAGTTATTGACTAATAATACAGCGAATACTCCCATGATATAAAGTAATATGGTCGCTAATCTTTCTTGGCCATTACTCCATAGTATTGCTGCTCCAATCCCTGCTGCGGCTAATAAAATTGTCCATACTAATCGATTAATTAAAGTTTCTTGAAACCTTAATTGCCTTAAAACAGGTCCCATCTCTACTTTAACTTGGACATCTCCAGAACGAAAATCTCTTAGAGTCTGCTCTAATAAGGGCGGGATCTCTACCCCTGATAACATGATCTTCTTTGCTTTTTGCCAAACTAATTGTACGGGTGAGAAGTCTTGCCCAAGAACTTGTTTGGCATAAGGTTTAATGATGGCTAAAATGTTCATGTTAGGATCTAAACCTGCTGAAATTCCTGAAAGTGTACCAACGGCTCGACCTAAAAAAGTGTAATGTACTGGAATTTGAAAAGGATGAGAATAAATAAATTCGCGTAATTCTTCTAAAAGATCATCGACCTGTAAATTTCCTATTTCCTCAAAGCGCATCTCACGAAATGCAATTAAAAAAAATGAAATTGCTTTTTGTAAACTTAAGAGATTCGCGGCAGGTTTGATAAATCCTAGTTCTTGCAATGCATGAGATACTTCTTCAGCATCGCTATTGATGACCCCGCCAATTAGTTTGCGGATAGCCTTTTTGTTGTGTTCTGTAATCTTTCCCACCATGCCGAAGTCAATAAAAATAATTCCACCATCGGGCCTCACAAATAAGTTGCCTGGATGGGGGTCAGCATGGTAAAAACCATGTATCAAAGCTTGTTTGAGGTAAGCATCGACTAAATTTCCTGCTATGACTTCGGGCGCGAGCCCGGCTTTCAATAAACCTTCCCGATCCGTCACCTTATATCCTTGGACAAACTCTAGCGTTAGTACTCGTTGTCGTGAGTAGCTAGGATAGACAGTTGGTACAGAGATCATCGTGTCACCTTGAAAGTTCAATCGGAATCGCTCAAGGTTAGCCAACTCTTGGCGATAATCAAGCTCTGAGCGGATTGTCGTACCAAATTCAACATAGATCGCATCAAAATCCGCATACTTCTCCCACGTGGTAAAGACCTTTAACATCCAAATCACGCCACGAAAAGCCATTAGATCAATGTTGATAATTTTTTCAATATCTGGTCGCAATACTTTGACTGCCACCACTTCGCCAGAACGTAACATAGCGCGGTGTACCTGTCCCAAGGAACCTGCTGCGATGTGCTGTTCATCAAATTCAGCAAATATATTTTCAACCTGGTCGCCAAGTTCCTCCTGAAGTACCCTCTTGATCTCAGCAACACTTACAGGTGGAACTTCATCTTGTAACAGAGCAAGTTCTGAAGTATATTCCACTGGCAGCACGTCAATACGCGTACTAAAGAATTGCCCAACTTTGATCAATAGCCCCTCTGATGATAAAGCTGTCTCCCGAAAACGAATGGCTTGATTGCGATAAAGCTCTGGTAGGCGTTTTTCCATTCTAGGTCCATGTATTTTATGCAAAAAATTATACCAGCCAATTTCTAAGAGAAAACCAGCAAATAATTTTAAAACTGCCACCGTTCGTCGTATTTTAGAGTGAGAGGCCATAATCTTCTTCAACTCCTATCTAATGTGCTTGTAGTATCGTAGTGTAGATGCTTACAGGGTTTACCTGCAGCCATTTTTTCTATATATACCATTTTTATCTTTATACTGCAACAATACTTTTTATAAATAATTGCTGTAAGCCATGTAGATCGCTGATAACCACATAAAAACTGCTGAAATTTTATTTATGCTCACAAATAGTTTTGCAAATCCTTCTTGTTTTCCAATCTTCCACCCTATAACTGCTAAAAATAAAAACCAGCACCAAGAGATGAGAATGCAAGCCGTTGTAAATAAATTTTTTTCACTTCCAACATAGTTGATGGAACTTGTTCCGATTACCCCAATGGTGTCTAGAACGGCATGGGGATTAAATAAAGACACCGTCACTGCAAAAAAGATTTGTTGTTTCAGCGTAACACTTTTTTCTTCATGCTCACAACCATTGGCTAAGGTCTGATTCCATGTGAGCCAGCCCATATAGGATAAGAAAATAATTCCGATTCCGAGTAAGAATACCTTAATCCACGCAAAACTTGCGATAAAGAGCGAGACACCCTGAACGGCTAATAAAATCAAAATAGTATCACATATGGATGCTGTAACAACAACTGGTAATGTCCTTACAAATGTTGGCTGAGTTACCCCTTGGGTAAAGACAAATAAATTTTGTATTCCTAAGGGTAGTATGAGCCCCATTGCTAGAACCATTCCATGAATAAATGCTTGCATTATATTTCCTCCTTATTCCTCATCACTGTTTTTTTACAGTATAATGAAACATATCTGAAATGTCTTCAGCCAATTGGATTGTTGTAATACCATCCAATTTGTTATAATGAAAAAAAGTAAAAAAGAGGAGATCATTGTGTTATCGATTGATTGGAGACCTAATCCTAAAGACTCTGTGCCTCTTTATCAACAAATCTTTGCATATATGAAAAATAAAATCGCCAGTGGTGAATGGCCTATCAATAGTAAATTACCTCCCCAACGCACTCTTGCTCGTCTTTTGGGCGTAAATAGAAGCACCCTAACCATTGCCTTGGATGATTTAATTGCCGACGGATTATTAGAAAGCAAAATCGGAAGCAGTACTTGGGTAGCGAATAATACATGGTCGCTGCTCGCATCAACTCCAACTACCAATTGGACGTCCTATCTTAATAAAGGACTACATCTTCCTAATCTTCAGACCATCCAAGAAATCAATCATTTAGAATTTAATCCTAAATTTATTCGCTTAGGTACAGGAGAGCTTTCTCCTGAAATCTTCCCTAAAGGGATGATGGATTCTATCTTAGAACGATTACCGAGTCGTATTAACTCCTTAAGTTACGAAGAACCAAGGGGACTACCTTTTCTTCGAGAACAAATCAGTATCTATTTATCCTCTTTTGGAATCAATGTTTCTCCATCATCGATTTTAATTGTTTCGGGGGCACTGCAAGCCTTACAGTTAATTTGTGCGAGTCTATTACCAAAAGATTCTACCATCTTATTAGAAAGACCATCCTATCTTTTTTCTCTCAAATTATTTCAATCGATGAATATGGATTTTTGCGGTATTCCCCTTGACGAAGAAGGGATTGAGCTTGCACCAATCTCTTTTTATAAAAAACAAAAAAATGTAAATTTATTATATACAATCCCTTGTTTTCAAAATCCAACAGGAATTACTATGACGGAAAAACGTCGTAAAGATATGATTAATTTGTGCCAAAAAGAGCAATTACCGATCATTGAAGATGATGTTTATCGCGAACTCTGGCTCGATGAACCACCGCCCATGCCACTTAAAGCCCTTGAGAAAGAAGGTCTTGTACTTTATCTTGGAAGTCTATCAAAATCATTAAGTCCTGGGCTGCGGATCGGATGGATCGTAGGCCCAGAACCGGTCATCGAACGACTGGCTGATATTAAAATGCAAAATGACTATGGCTCTAGTTCTTTATCCCAGTGGGCTGCTGCCGAATGGTTTTCCAGCGGGCTCTATCAAAAACATTTGGAAGATGTTAGAATACAACTCCGAAGTCGTCGCGCGACTGCTTGTAAAAGTTTAGAATCCTACTTTAGCGATATTGCTACGTGGCAGATCCCTACAGGCGGTTTTTATATCTGGCTTGTACTAAATCAAGCCATTTCTATGCAAAAATTATTTAAAGAGGCCTTAGAAAATGGTCTTATCATTCATCCAGGTAATTTATATGATACTCTAGCAAATAGACATCTTCGCCTTTCCTATTCCTATGCCACATTAGCTGAACTGGAGAGCGGATTATTCCGACTTTCGATACTCATTAGGAATTTAATGAAAAACCCCTAGGTCTGTAATGAATAAAAAGCATGTTGTAGCGAATTTTCCAGAGACGTATGTACAATAGGAATGGAAAATTATAAATTACAAGGAAATAAGTTAAAGGGGGATTCAACATGACTGACCGATTATGGCTGATTACGAAAATCATGTACAAGTTAATAGAGGAGAAGTATCCTGACTTTAATAACTCCATGCATATGGAAGCTAGGCAAATGGCTGAAGATGAACTTCGTGAGAAGTCCATGAAAGAATTGCAGGTAATAGCTAAAGAAATGAATGTAACAGCATAATAAAAAAAGCCTTCGCGAACCTCGCGAAGGCTTGAAATTTCTGGTGACACACCGGGGAATCGAACCCCGAACCTACTGATTAAGAGGTGGTATAAGCACTTTAGTTTACGTTTTATTATGTTTTAAAACGTAGTAATTTAGAGGGTTAACAGCTTTTATCTTTATGAAATATTAGGTATCTTTTTAGTGCTTTTTTAGAAATAAACACTAAATAAACACTAAACGCTATATAGTAAAGATCATTGCTTGAAAACGCAAAAAGCAGACTATTATTTAGCCTGCTTTTTTTGTTTCTCTTTTGCATTATCGGTTGCCTGTTTTAAAAATGATTCCATTTTATCAGAAGTTTCTCTTTCGGCGGATTTAAGAAGGTGAGTATATACAATGGTAGTCGTATTAGTGTTGGCGTGTCCGAGTTTGCCAGCAACGGTTCGTATATCTGTTCCGGATGTTATTAGGTAGGTTGCCGCCATATGTCGAAAGCTTTTTGGCGTGATTGGTGGCAATCCATTGTCAGTGACAAATTTTCTTAACCACGTATTCATACTATCAGGGTGTGCTTGTCTGCCTTCCCATGTGGTGAAAACAAAGTCTTCGTTAATATCTTCTTCTCCTGCCCATCTATCGCCTAATTTCAAGCGTTTGGCGTTATGATCGGCTTTATGTGTCTTTAACAGAGTAGCCACAATTTCTGACATAGTTACAGTCCGTTTAGAACCTTGTGTTTTAGGGTCTTTAGTATATGTACCTTTACCAGTTAAATATTGCGAAGTTTGTTCAATGCAAATTGTGCCAGCTTCAAAATTAATATGCTTCCATTGTAATCCCATTGTTTCGCCACGCCTACAACCAGTGGCAAGTGTAATCATTGTCATAGTACGATGTTTTGTATTTTCAGATTCTAAAAGCAGTAAAAATTGACCAGTTTGTTCCTCATTGTAAATGTCTTCTTGATTACGTTCACATTTTGGCGCATCTGTTCGTTCGCAAGGGTTAAAAGATGCCAGTCCCCATTTACAAGCACGATTAAAAAGCATATTTAACATTCTATGATATTTATTAATAGTATTCTGTGATAGTTTACTTTGATCTTTTCTAGTGCCTTGATACATACCGTCTTCTTGAAGATTCTTAATAAATGCGCGGATATTGTTTGCATTTATATCATCAAGTTTTTTATGTCCGAGAGCAGAATCAATCCGAGTAAAAAGTCCATTATAAAACTGTATACTCTTAGGGGCTAATTTTTCTGCATGTTGTTTGAAGTAATCGTAAAATTGTTTTAGTGTCATTCTATTATTAGTAAGTACCGCGCCGCCTTTTATTTCAGTAATCCATTGGGCGCGAAGATCAGAAGCTTCTTTTGCTGATTTAGCAGTGACAGTCTTAAAATATCGTTTCTGCTGTTTTTTTACAGTACCATTTTTATCTCTGATAGCATTACCTTTCTCGTCTAATACTTCAATATAGCCGTCAGTAATAGTAAGTTTAAAAGTATTGGTGGTTATTTGAAGTACACCAGGATATTGCTTTGTACCTGCCATGTTATTCACCTTCTTTTTTGATTCTAAATTCATTTAACCAACGTTCTATGGTCTGAGGCCTTTTTACTCCGATTATGTCAGCTATCTCTTCGTTGTTTTTACCTTCTTCCCGCAATATTATTGCTTTCCTAACGTTTTCTAACTTTTCTTTTTGACGATGTTTTTTTACGTTTATAGAATTTCTGCATGCTTGACTACAATATTCTTGTTTCTCATTGTAAGCAAAGTATGGATTGCCGCAAATATCGCACGTTTCCACTGGTTGGTCTTTAGTAACACAATTTTGAATTATCATTAGTTTTAGAGCAACAAATAGCGAACTGTTAGTGTATCGGGTTTGCCAATATTTGCCGTCATAATGTAACTCAACACCAATGGGATATACATTGATTTCTTTTAAATACTGTTTCCAAGGCAATCCAAATGGAGAAATATCTTCAGGGGTTGCCTTGGCCTTTTTAAATTTTCCCCACAAATCATAACATAACCTTATTTCTAAAGTTTTTTCAATAGTGATCGCGATAGGTTCGCCATAATTATAATGCCATTCATCTATATTAGCCATGTCAGGAGGTTCATTAGGAAAACATCGTGGGAAACAATGATGTTTGTATATTTCAAAAAACTGTCTATTATTGTCGTGTTCCAATTCATGTATTAAGCCAAATAATCCATAACTATTAGCAAATCTTAATAATGGTTTATAATCATTTGGCATTTTACGTAAATCATTAGTCATTACTATGAAATCACAAAGAAGCTCCTTTTCTTTGAATGGAGAATAATATTCAATTTTTGCATTGCCAGCAGGAAGGATTACAGATTCGCCGTGCTGGTTTTCTATTACGTATTCATTAAATCTAGGCCATAAAGGTGAATCCGAAATTAGGCCAGGGTTTACGCGAGGTGAATTTCTTCTCATAATACGGCTCTCCTTAGAAAAATGTAATTGATGTAAGCAACTTCTTAATTACAAAGATATCATATAAAATGAAATTAATCAATGTTGTTGATAGCACTTTGAAAAATAAATAGCTGTACCTGTTAGATTTGGCTAGAGCCTTAACGCTGGGGTAGGGAGCCGATAAGTTTAACTGGTTATAGTGTAGTTTCAGAATTATAGATATTAAAAACCTTTATCAGAGGAGTGAAATAAATGGCAAATTTAGATATACGAAAAAAAATAGCCAGCAACTTTTTGAAACACTGGGAAATAGCAATGGAACTTAATATTCATGAAGCTGTACTCTGTCGGTGGTTACGTAAGGAATTATCAACAGAGAAAAAAGATCTCATTCTAGCAGCTATAGAAAAATTATCGAAGGAGGGTCGTTAATGGATATAAAAACAAACCTCTATACCATTAAGGAAATTAATAAAAAATCAAAAGAAGAAGGATTTTCCAGCTTTTTTCAGAGTTATACCAGTATATACAGTTTAATAAAATCTGGTCGTTTACCAGTAGTAAAGGCTGGTAATCGATACTTACTCAGGATATGCGACATTGAAAAAGCACTTATGGCAACTACAGTAATGGTTGATGGAATTAGAAGGATTGATTAAATAGAATTCCTCAATATTTATATGAGAAGGTGAATAAATGGAAAAATTTTTACTCTTACAATCAGCCAGAGATTTGAAACGTTGGGCTGAAAATCAAGAAGACCATCAAATGGTTGATTGCTCTTTAATTATGATTGAACGTTTAGAGTTGTCGATTGCAAAAGAGAAAACATTGTATAGATCAAGGGCTAGAAGGTGAATACATGGAAGTAGTTGCCAAAAAAACATCTAAGAAGAAAGAAAAATTTATACCTGATTTTAAAGATTGGCGAGATTTTTTAAGTTATGACGATGAAGGAAAACTATATCAAACTCCTGCTAATGCCATGAAAATATTGAAGCATGATGAACGTCTTAAAGATAAATTTTCATACGACTTAACGATCAATACGGTTTTTAAAACAAAAGGACTTCCTTGGTCGCAAAAAGATGATAAATACACGAATGCTGACAGGAAAATAATGTCTGATTTTGATTTTAAAGCACTCTATAACTATTTCCATAATAACTATAATTTTTCTCATATTACTGTCATAGATAACGCCTTTGCAGAATTTTGCCTATCAATCCAGCATAATCCACTAATTGATTATCTTGATAGCCTTCCACAATGGGATGGTGTTCCGCGAGTTGATACGTTATTGATTGACTATTTTAATGCCGAAGATACAGGGTATGTGAGGATAGTTACCAGAAAAAAACTCACAGCATTATTAAAGAGGGCATACGAACCGGGCTGTAAATTCGATGAATGTTTAATTCTAAAAGGTGGACAAGGTTTAGGAAAATCGACATTTTTTAGAATTTTAGGTGGCGATTGGTTTACAGATAAAATTAATATAACTAGTGATTCAGCCAAAACATACGAATCAATTAAAGGGAAATGGGTATGCGAAATGGGCGAATTAGTCAGCTTAAAGAAATCCGAAGCAGAATTAATTAAGTCGCACTTATCCGCACAATATGATTCATATAGACCGCCATATGGTAAAAATGTAATGCAAATACCGCGAATGGGTATCACAGTCGGAACTACTAATTCTGACGAGTTTCTTAAAGACGTTACTGGCAATCGTAGATTTTGGACGGTTAAGGTTTTTACTGGTGGTGTAAAAAATGTTTGGAATGATCTTCCGATTGAAAGAGACCAAATACTTGCAGAAGCTAAAATGATATATAAATCTGGTGAACCATTACATTTACCGAAAGAAATTGAAGAAATTGCAGCATTAATACAAAGTGAGTTCGTTATCCGCGATGGTTGGGCAGATACAATCGAGAATTATCTTGAAATTATATTGCCTTCTAATTGGAGAATGATGAAAGATTTTGAAAGAGTCTCTTACATAGACCAAAATCGGAATTTAATATGTGGAAGTAACAAACGTCAAAGTGTAACTATTGAAGAAATTTGGATTGAATGTCTAGGTAGTCGGATTGAAAATTTAACACCAACAAAAACCAATCAGATACGCGATATCATGAATCAGGTTGAAGGTTGGAAGGCTTTTAAAAATGCACGAAATACAATATTCGGCAGAAAGCGTGGTTGGGAACGAATTAAAAAATGACACATGGTCTGTGTCAAGTGTGTCAATGGTGTGTTATCACAAAGCTAGATTATATAAGGGTTTAAAGGGTATTAACACACTTGACACACTACATATATATAAAGAGATACATATATGTAATACCGTATATAGAGGAATTGCACACAGTATAAGGAAAGTCTTTTGGTTTTTTTAGTGTGTTGTGTGTGTCAGGGTTATAAGTGGCGTAATTACTGGGGGTGAGAGGTTTTTTCTTGGCACAATAGGGTGTGTTGGTGTGTTAAAAATAGTGTGTCAGGCTATGAAATCAGTAAAAAATAATCTAATAAAAGGTAGAATTGCACAAATGAAGATTAAAATTTATTTTCCTGTTAGTCGTTTCCTATAACCTTATCAAAAAAAGAGAGATGATAGAAAATGAGGATTGATAATGCAATAATTAACCAAGCAAAGCAAACTGATTTAGTCAGCTACTTATCTTTAAGAGGTGAGCCACTTATTAGAAAAGGTTCAGAATACCAACATGGAGATCATGACAGTCTTTTTATTAAGGGGAATGTTTTTCGGTGGTATAGCAAGATTGGCAAAGGTGGTAAGTGCTTTTCTGGTGCGGCTATTGATTTTGTGATGGAGTTTTACGGAATGACATTCATTCAAGCGGTTGCCGAACTTACAGGTGTTAATAATGGACAAGTTACGCCTTATGTACCAGTAGCGAATAAGCCTAAAGTATTAGTAATGCCAAATAAGGCTGATAATGTACGCAGGGTTTTTGCGTATTTAGTACAGACAAGGCGAATAGATAAAAAGGTTTTGCAATTATGCTTTGATCGTCATTTGATTTATCAAGACACTTTTGGAAATGTAGTTTTTCGTATGAAGGACATTAATGGTCATATCGTTGGTGCTGAAATTCGCGGTACAGGGTCAGTGCGCTATACAGGAATAGCAAGTGGTAGTTTGTATGGATACGGTTTTAATCTTTCAATAGGGACTAATTGTGAAAGAATGATCGTCCTTGAAAGTAGTATAGATTTGCTAAGTTTTATTAGCTTACATTATAAGAATTTGGGAGGGCGGGTGCTATTGAGTATGGCAGGACTTAAAGAACAAACACTTTTGAATATGGCGAATTTATATAATATTGATTTGAAAAATGTTTGTTGCGCTACTGATAATGATGAAGCTGGTATTAATTTTGCAAATAAGATGCAATTGGAATACGGCACTAAGACATTTCTGCCAAATAGTGCAAAAGATTGGAACGAGGTTTTACTGTTAGAGAAAATAAATTAGAAAAGGAGTCAAAAAAATGATATTTCAAAACTTATATATTATTGGACAGGTCATTACAATTCTTATTCTGTCAGGGGTGATTTTATGGGGGAAATAATTATTAAACGTCCTAGAATGATAGTTGCGTTGACTGAAAATGAAGTCCTAGAAATGTTAAAGAAAAATCCTGATACATGGGCAGTAGCGTTAAAACGTGGTAAAGGCGTATTGCGTTATGAGCAATCAATGAATAGGAAGGGGTGAGCCTTGATGTAAGAGTGATTAAATAATACATGTACGACAGGGATAATATGCGGAAGTGAGAGAACCGACAATAAATGAAATGAGGTTTTTGATAATGAAAAATAAAATAGTGTGTCATGCTAACGAGTGTATTTTTAATAATCAAGGTGGTTGCAGTAATGATTTTGGTGTAACAATTGCTGTATATGATGGCGTAGCTGTATGCCCTAACCATACTCCAATGAGTGCTGATGATGCCAAGAAATTAGAGTTAATTGAAGGTTTATATCAGGTGCTAGAAGGTTTATTGTTAGAAGATCATGGAGACCGCATGAGTGAAAATATTAGGGATTATGATTTGTGTACGAGTAATGAGAACACAGTATTTATGGAACTTGATGGTGGAGATCATTTGCAGGATATATGTACTGATAATGATAGAGTGGTTGCCATAGTGGATACTCTAAACGTATTAAAGTATGGGCGAGTTATGAGAGTGACAGAATGTAGTTAATATGAGAGTAAGCATAATCACAGCGTACATAATTTTCAATATAAATAAAATATGAGGAGTGGAATGATAATGTCTGAGAACAGGGTAATATCAGGGCAATTTCAAAAAGGACAAAGCGGTAATCCAGGAGGTCGACCAGCAAAAAAAGCTGAACTTGCAGTAAGTTGCAGGGAAATGACACCTGATATTTTGCAAACAATTCAAGGTATAATTGCGAATAATGAAGCTAAAGATGCTGATAGAATATCCGCTAGTAGGTTGGTGCTTGAATATGGATTTGGCAGGCCTTCGCAAACTGTAGAAGTTGATGTGTCAACGAAAGTAGAAGAAATGAGTGACGAACAGCGTAGGGCGAGAATAAGAGAATTACAGGCTAAAGCGGCAATTGACATTGAAACCGATGATGATTAGATTAATAATGTTTATCAAGGTATATGGATTTTAAGCTATATACCTTTTTAAATGGTGTATCTGTGTTAAAAAGTATACTTTACGATACAGTTATTTTAAGATCATTTTATTGGATTGAAAGTGTATTAAAAAGTTAAAAAACAATTTTAATATGTATTGAAAAACAAATAGACATTTTAATACAATTCTGTTATAGTAAAGATAACAAATATAGCAGGAGCGTGTTGAATGTGAAAGTAGGATACGGAAGAGTGAGTGCTAAAGACCAAAACCTTGGCCGACAGATAAAAGTCTTTAAAGAGAATAATGTTGACCGCATATATGAGGAAAAGATTAGTGGTAAAGATACTGATCGCCCACAACTACAAGCAATGTTAGAGTATGTCAGAGAGGGTGACACTGTAGTTGTTGAATCATTTAGTAGGTTATCACGTAACATGTTGGATTTACTCACTATTATTGATAAATTAACACAGAAGGATGTAGGATTCATAAGTCTTAAAGAAAACATTGACACTACTACACCAGCAGGACGGTTTCAGCTTAATGTATTCGGTGCAATGTATCAGTTTGAACGTGAGTGTAGCAAGGAACGTCAACGTGAGGGCATTGATCTAGCATTGGCAGAGGGGAGAGCATATGGCAGACCTAAGACTGTAGTGGTGACTGACGGATTCATTGCAGCATATACAGAATGGAAGGCTGGTAATATCACAGCTACTAAGGCTATTGATATGTGCGGTATGTCAAGAGCAGGCTTTTATAAGTTAGTTAAAGAATACGAGGCAGGTTGATACCTGTCTTTTCTTATACCCTCCCCCCGTCATTTTTTTCCAAGAAAACAAATTGCCACATGCCCCCGTGACCACTGAGAAATTTTATAAAAAAATACCAAATTTTTATGTAAAAAAACGGTAAAGGAATGTGATTAAATGTCAATTAAGATATCGGCTAAATTGGAAGGCAAAATTAAAAAGAATCTTCGAGAGGTTTTTTGGGCTATATCTCAACAATCGCTATCGAAAAAACAATCACCTACAAATCAAGATGTATTAAATTATTTAATCAATTTAATGATCGGAGCTGCAGCGGATCATAATGCAGATTTAAAAATAAAATGTAAAAATATAATTGAGTTTTCGAATAAATAAATATAAAAATATGAGCCTGGTGAATTTGATTAATTTCAAGTGAACCGGCTCTTTTCATTTTAAGAAATAATCATGCCAGCCAACAATATTAACTTAAAAGAAGGTGGATAAAAATGTCACAAAATAATATGGGAACATATTCTATCGCGTGTATTGCAGACTTCTCACAATTCAATTCAGCAGTATTAAACTCAGTTCAAATGATATCTAATCAAACACAAGCAATAACCAACATGCTAACAGCTATGAACAATAACGCTAGTAAGAGCATGGCGCAAATGGCGGCTACTGTTGGAATATCGGCAACACAATCAGTTGAGCAAATTAATAGAATAAATCAGTCTATGGCAATGGTAAATTCAACTAATGCTACTCAATCAATGCGTCAATTAGGGAATGAAACTGGTAATTTAGAAACAAGAATAAACCAAACAACACGAAGTGCTAGTAATTTTAGTAATATTTTAGGGACAATGGGTAGCCATATTAAAACAATAGCAATGCTCGGAGTTATTACCGCGCCCTTCATGGCAATTAATTCTATGACAAGTATTGAACGTCAAATGGCAGGCATGATTCAAACATTGCCACAATTACATAACAATCAAGCTGCTGTAAATGATGTTTCTAAACAATTCATAGGTATTGCTGAACAATATGGAATGCAAGTCGATAAGATTATTGAAGCAGGAAAACTTTGGAGCAGAGGGTATAAAGATGTTGGCGAAGTAATGTCATTAACAGGATTGACCGCTAAACTCGCTGTAGCTGATATGATGGACGTAGGACTTGCTAATAGGGCTGTAGAGTCTGTTATTAGTGGTTATGGCAGGCAAGCTGATGCAGTAAGTTTTGCGACTCATGTTGTGGATTCATTTACAAATGTTTCACATAATAGCCAAGCATCTGCAACGGACTTATCAGAAGCTTTAATAAGAACAGCGGCTGCGGCTCATGTGGTCGGTGTATCATTTGATACTACCACAGCACTAGCGGCTACAATGATTAAAGCTACAGGTCAATCAGGTGGAAATGTCGGTAATGCTTTAAAGTCTCTTTTTTCTAGTATACATTCTGATAAAGCAATAAGAGATTTGCAAGATTTAGGAATACAAGTTTATAAATTTGATAAAGATGGTACTGCTAGTTTTAGAGACGTTTCAAGTGTAATGACTGATTTAATGTTAACCACACATGAAACTAGTAAAAATATGGAGAAAGATTTACAGGATATTGCAGGGGGTAAGTTCCAATGGTCTAAAGTTGCCGCTTTATTCTCTAGTTACTCCGACTTTATCAAAACCTACAATTTATCAATTAATTCCGTTGGTTTCTCAGATGGACAAGTGGCGGCTCAAATGGATACTGTTAGTCGTAAGGTTCAACAGGTAAAAGCTAGTATGGACGGATTGCTTGTTAACGCTGGTAATTCTGGTTTAATGACTGGTATTAAAGGTATGTTGGATGGAGTAAACAGTTTTATAAAAGGTTTGCAAATGATTCCTGCTAGTGTTTATCAAATTATTGGTGTTACGTCAATGATGGCACTAGGATGGGTTGCTATGACAAGGACATTGGGTTTTCTTAATGCTGGTGTTATTGGGTTAAGAACAGCACTAGTAACTACTACACCGATTAAATTAGTAGATGCGGTGGCTACTGGTGTAGAAACAGCGGCACTTGAAGCTGATGTAATTGCCACGAATGCTGATACAGTAGCAAAAAGTAGACTTGCTGTAGCAACAAGTATTGCTACTGGTGGTCTTAATCTAATATTAGCAGGATTGACAGCAGCGGCTATAGGTGGTTCTGTTTATGCAACTAGTTTAGGTTCTGCAAGTATCGCTACAGAAAATAGCATCCAGAAGAATGAAGATTTAATTGCCGCTAAAAAGCAAGAAATTGAGATGAACAAAAAGCAAGTTGATTTTATCGGCACTCTTGGAGAAGCTTATATTAGGTTAAAGAATGATCTAAATAATGTTGGTGACGATGAAAAGAAAGCTATTAAAATTAAAGAAGATTTAGGGACTACAGAAAATGAATTAGCTAAAATCATTGGGGAAGATGGAGTAAAACGGATTAAAACTTCTGATGATGTTAATTCCGCTATTTCACACGAACAGGAAGTTCATGCTCAAAAAACTACAGAAATTCAAACTTCTTTAAATAATCTTGTTACTGCTCAAAAGGAATTGAGAGATAATACAATCCAATATTGTAATGATCGAATTGATGCAATAAATAATGAAGCTGTTGATTTTGCAAAAGCGGCTGATGCCATTGGTCAATCTTTAGGTAAGATTAATCAATTAATGTTCGAATATTACCGTGGAAAAGCTAATTTTATGGGGAAAATGTCGGAAGATATTAAGGCTGAATCAGATAATGGTACGTTGAAACAAGCGTGGCAAATGGCGGGTATTCCTACTGATAACATGGATGCAAACGTTCAAGGTTCTGCTGATTCTTTTGCCGAACAACAAAATAAATATAACGCTAAAGCTGATGCAATCGCACAAGCGGCTAAAAATGTAGCTATAAATCAAAGTAGAGAAGCAATGGGGTTAGGCGGTCACTGGACTCCATCTGGCGAAACTCCTTCACTAGGAGGAACAGATATTATTCCTGTTAGCCCTAAAGGTTCTGGTACAGGAGGTCAAGGAGAAACAGCCTATCAAATTCAGAAAAAAGCATATGAAGCGGCACTTGCACAAGCTAAATACAATAAAGAAGTTGCAGGAGAAAAGTTCACTCATGCTGACGAATTAGCTTTATATGAAGAAATGATGGGCAATGTATCTAAGATTGATGATAAACACCATCAAGAAACTTTCGATTATCTTAAAGGCGAGTTTGAACTTAAAAAGAAAATAATTAATGAAGGAATTGCGCTTACTGAAGCTGCTTTAAATCGTGAAATTGCACTTGCTAAAATTTCAGCGGCAGATAAACAAAAAATTGAGGATGAAATAGCAAGGAAGAAAGCTAATAACATACCTTTAAGTGCTGATGAATCTAAAATTGATCTTGATTTTCAGAAAATGTACGCCTTGCCAAACGGTTCAAAAGAAAAAGTAGATGCACAAACAGCCGTTATTAATGCT
Organism: Pelosinus sp. sgz500959; assembly: GCF_042610375.1. Classification (NCBI taxonomy): domain Bacteria; kingdom Bacillati; phylum Bacillota; class Negativicutes; order Selenomonadales; family Sporomusaceae; genus Pelosinus; species Pelosinus sp. sgz500959. The sequence goes on along the minus strand of NZ_JBGJZL010000009.1, from coordinate 35,215 downwards.
GAATCGGCATTAAACGATAAACAAACCGAATCCTTGCAAAAAGCGTTGCAGACCCAATACGACATTGCTTTAGATCATTCTAAGAAAATGCAACAATTAGCCAATCTTGACTTAGATCATAAAAAAGCTATGGGGTTAATTTCTGATGAAGATTATTTGAAGTTAAAAATTCAGATTGATCAAGGTTACTTGGAAGAACAGGTTGGACTTGCTAAAGGCATTATGGATAAATTAGGCGATTTAAAAAGCGCACATCCAGAAAACAAACAAGTTTCAAATGCGTATGATAGTTCTTCTAAGAATTACAGTAAATTGCAAGACGAACAAACTAATCAAGCGGCAGTAGATGCTAATAAATTAAAAGAATACTACAATTCAATTTCTCTTAGTGTAAATAAGGCTGTAGCAAGTATGAGTGGTGCATTTACCAACATGTATTCATCTATCATGAAAGGTGGATTTACCTTTTCCGGTTTGATGAAAGGCATATTTAACGGTTTGGTTGATTACACGTCAAATTTGTTGTCTACTATGACGATTAACGCATTGCAACAATACGCCAGAAATTTAACCGCTAAAAAAGCCACAAAAGCTACTGAACAAGTTATTGATAAAACAACGGCTGCGGCAGAAGTTGCAACGAATACTGCAAAAAATACTGCATTGGTTGCAAGTGATCAAGCTGCTGCTGCATCGTCAATGGCAGCATGGACACCTCTTCTTTTATTAATGGGTGCTTTAGCTTTATTGGGTGGAGGTGGCAGTAGTACTTCGACAAGTACATCAACCGTAAGCCTTGGCAGAAATGCTGCAAGCTACTACACGACACCTGCTAGTATAAGCGTACCTAGTTTTGATGTAGGAACATTGGACGTACCGCACGATATGTTAGCGCAAATCCATAAAGGAGAAGTTATTGTCCCTGCTCCGTTTGCTGATGGTGTAAGAGGTATGATAAGCGGTTCCAGTGGTAATGGGAATAATAGTGGGCGTTCACAGCAGAGACCTTTTGTTTTAAATCATACATTTGCCCCCAATTTAATTGATACTAGAGGAGCAAAAGAATTTTATAATGATAGTAGTAAGGAAATGGTAAGAACTATTAGAAAAGAAGTTAGGAGATTTAATGCAACTTCCTAAAAAAAAGATTATAATTTATAGTAAAGGATGTGATATATTAATGGCTTCTGTTATTGAATTTCCAACAAAATCGGTAATAAATTTACAAGAATTAGAATCGTCTATACGAAAATTTTTGTATAACCATACTGATGATAGTGAATTAATAGAGAACGTTACATGTAGAATGAAAGCGTATGCTGGTAAGTATCTGAATAAGGATATTAATTTTAATTTTTCAACTGATGTTTTAGATTTGCCAACAGAAACGTCTGGAGAACAGTTAAACAGCATCAGTCTTGCTATTGATGAAAAAATTCAAAATATAATTACTGATATTCATATGATGACTAATGAAATAATTGCTGAACGGTTGAAGTTTGAAATCCATTTATATTATATAAATACTAGTATGCAAGCAGCTATTAAAAATAAAAACCATGATGAAAAATACATCTTGCGTCAAGGGGCTGATGATTTAAATAGCATATTAACTAAATTTTAGTAGAAGGGTAGTGCTAATTTTAAAACATGGTAATGAGACCGCCTAGGACAATCTATAAGCCTTTTAGTATAATCGGTAAATAGATTGCATAGGCGGTCTTATTTTTTTTTTTTTTGTGTTTCACTAGGACGAGCCTTTGACTATGAGGAAGTTTGACAGATTGTAATTTATTTCTCTGTCAGCAATAGTTCTCTATGGTATTTCGTTCGTATTTGACTTATAGGGGCAAAGTATTTACACAAAATTTTCCGCACTCTTATTGTCTTCTTGTGTGTCGTTGATACTGAAATTGTGCTTTATTATATTAGGAAAATAACATATGTGATGTTGATGAAGTCTTGGCGGTTAACGTCAGGGCTTTTTTGTATTATCTATATATCTTTGTCAATTTCGCAAAGTATTGTTCGTTAGTAGGCAAGAAGATTTCAAAAGACAATGAGTTATAGTTGATTGGTAGTTAATTGGCTTTCAATTTAGTGCATATTATATTGATAATACTTGTTGGTTATAATTAACATAATTAAATTATTGACAACTAACAACAAAGAAAGTTATCATAGTTTTAAAGTGGTTTTAAGATTTTTTAAAAAAGGTGTGATTAATATTAAAACTTTGTCACAAATTGCTGAAGAACTAAATACACCCTCTTCAACACTTAGGTATCGAATAACGCCATATATGGATTTCCTTCCTTGTGTAAGAGCCGATAAAGGTAAGATGTTGTATGCAGATGACAAGAAAGAGATAATGAGAGAAATAAATACATACGCATCTCAAGGTAGAGGAAATAAAGAAATAACTAAGATTTTATTAAAGAAATACCCTCATAATGCTGCACTTCCAAAAGATCAGAAACTTGGCAATAATGAAGAAATTATGCTGCCTATGGAGGAAGAGAATACCAATATTATTGCCACACAAAATACGACGCAAGAAATTAATGAGAGTGTATTAATTAATCATCCTATACAGCAAGAGAGTGGCAATAATGTAGCACTTATAGAAAAATTAGCAGAGCAAACAAAGATATTGAAGATCATAACCGACATACCTAATATTGAAAAATACCTTGGATATGTATTATACGAAGAAGCTAAGAAAGTAATTTAATAATTATAAAATAGATAAAACTTGGCATTAATGTCAGGTTTTTTTTATGTGGCAAAATAGCTGTTTACAAAAGTCTGCCTTATTAAAATTGAAATAAGAAAGAACCTAAACACTGGTGATATAGTGGTTAGGCTAAAATAACAATCTCTCTAAATTCGTGGAGGTTTTTTTTGATCGGTAAATGATGATAGATATCAAACTTAATATTTATAATATTGAATTAAATATTTGACATATCAAATATAATGCGGTAATATAAATACAAAAGGGGGTGATTTATTGCCAGTCAGTTATAATCCATTATGGAAATTGTTGATTGATAAGGGATTAAGTAAGAGTCAATTAAAAGAAAAAGTCAATATATCAACGTCAACGCTAGCTAAAATGGGTAAAAATGAATATATTGCCTTAATGGTGTTGGAACGTATTTGCTTAGAACTTAAGTGTCAATTATCAGATGTTTGCGAAATAAATAAAGATAATCAATTAAATGATTAATGGATATCAAAAAAAGAAAAAGCCCCTACCTGCTGTAACAGGTAAAGGCTAGGACACGGCAAGAACCAACTAAGAACCCTGCCAGCACTATTTTATCATTGTTGGCAGATGGTAGTCAAAATAATAAAGGATGGTGCTACATATGACAGTTGCAGAATATTTAAGATACCGTGACGCATTTATTGATTTGCAAGAAATAGGATTTGATACTCAAGAAAAATTAGAGCAACTTATTGATATTGTCGCCAAGCATAAGGAAAATTTAGTTGAAGCAATACCTCACCTAGAGAAGTTACTTGTAGTGAGGGTATTAGCATGAATATCGAACAAGATTATGTTGAATTAATCGTAACGATTGAGAATGACGAACTTAGGGAAAATATAGAAGCTATGGCGAATGATTTACAGGTTACACCTGAAAGATTGTTGGAAACAATAATTTGTGCGAAGTATAGTAATATTGGGTAGGGGATTCTATCTTTCTCATAACAGCCGTTCATAATTGCGTTGTGAGAGGTTTTATTTTGTAGGCGTGGTAGTTTGTATGGGTGATGTATTTTAAGGCAGGGTAATACCTGTCTTTTTTTGTTTGTGCTGGTGGTAAAGTGACGATGGGGATTGCTAGCAGAGAAATAAATTCAAAAATTCTCTTGAAAGTCGCTACTACTTTTGTTCGGCTGGTGCTGATGTGTTGAGTATGCTATTTTATTTTCTGTCAGTAATAAATACAGTAATAATAAGGTGTTCATATACAATAGTTAACACCTTATTTTAGAGTTTATTAGTATTCATTTGTATCCTTTTTCTAAAATAAACACTAAACAAACACCATAGTTAACATAAAAAAAGCCCTCGCGAACCCGCGAAGGCTTGAAATTTCTGGTGACACACCGGGGAATCGAACCCCGAACCTACTGATTAAGAGTCAGTTGCTCTGCCAGTTGAGCTAGTGAGTCATATTAAATGTGGTTAGGGCGGCAGGACTCGAACCTGCGAATACGGGAGTCAGAGTCCCGTGCCTTACCAACTTGGCGACGCCCCAATTAAATACCCTAACAGTAGTATATTATAACAGCTAATTTCCCAAAAAGCAAATGGAATAATAGATATATACAATATTTGCTATATTTTAAAGGGATTTTATTAGAAGGATTATAATGGAAAGATAACGAATAGACGAATTAAGTCTAGGATATCTAATTTATAGGAGGCTTTTATGACGAAAAGAGTATTTTTATACTTATTAGTGATTTGTTTTTCCATGACCATCATACCGAATGTGATATTCGCGAATGGGAGTATAAGTCAAAAAAAGATTGGCGTTTTACGATTGAAAAATGATACTAGCTTCCGTCATTTTGGTCAAACGGCAGCCGACGTTTTGACTGCCGACTTAGTTAAACTCAAATCATGCAGTGTGGTTGAGAGGGGAGAATTAGATAGAGTCTTTGACGAACAGCGCTTAGGTGCACAAGGATATCTTGATCCTGCAACCGTCTCTGATCTCGGAGGTATATTGGGTCTTGACTATCTCTTAATGGGTACTGTGTCGGGTAATGTGACGACAGAAAAGGGGCATTATGACTATAATAAGAAAAAAAATAAAGATGTATGGATTAAAGGGAATTCAAAAAATACAGTAAGTTTAATTCTTCGATTAGTTGATGTTAAAACTGGACAAATTGTATGGTCAGACCAAAAGAGTATAACGAATTACAATGATGATATGAATGCCTCATTAGAAGAAGCAGCTTATGATTCTATACGGACCATCTATAAATTTATTCCAGTGCAAGGTTATGTTCTTAAGGCGGAAGGTCGTAACTATTTTATTGATCTTGGTACAGTCAATAATATAGCTGTTAATGATACTTTAGTTGTCAATAGTACAAGTGATACAATTTTGCACCCTGTCACTGGAGAACTCATTGTTATGAAAAAGAATATTGGTTTTCTAACCGTTACCGAAGTCTTTGAAAAGATGTGTATTGCAGTGCCTAGATTGAAAGATGATGGTACTCAAGAACTGTACGGTAAAGTTAATGACGGTGATAGTGTAACACGGGAATTACACAAAAAAACAAGAGGTTTTCTTGGCATTGGCTGGTCAGGAAAACATGATTTTTAACAGAGTTCACTCTTTTTATTTTCTATGATTGAATAATGATAATACCTTTTAGACAAAATAATAGCAGGAGGTGTTGTCAATTATGTCTACATTAACACAAAAAGAAACGTCCCTGTTAAAAGATCAACAAAAGCATGAAAAAGTTTGTATACAAAAATATCAAACTTATGCACAGCAAGCAAGTGATCCCCAATTAAAACAATTATTAACTACTTATGCCAGCCAAGAACAGACCCACCTCGATACCATTACTCAAATGCTGAGCGGTCAAGTTCCAGCGACCTTTTCACAGCAAGGTCAGCAACAACAACAACAAAGTACTCTGCAAAGTTCAACCCAGTCCTCTTCTCAAACACAGCAAGGGGCAACGACTAGTCAAAGTGATAGTGCGCTCTGCAGTGATATGCTTATGACGGAAAAATTCGTTTCAGGTGCCTATGATACGGCAATTTTTGAGTTTAAAGATCCAGCTATGCGCCAAGCTCTGAACCATATACAAAAAGAAGAGCAAGAACACGGACAAGGTCTATTTGAGTACATGCAGAGCAAAGGCATGTATAGCGCACAGTAAATAATAAGGATCGCGGACAGGAGAGGTTCCCCAAGGGGATTGCTCTCCTGTTCTTTATTTTACGGCGTCATGGAAATGAATGATAGGACTTTTACTCAATCTTACCGAATGGTACTGTAAAGAGATTAGCATAGTAGGGAGATGAATCCATCAGTGAAACTAAGATTAATCATAGGGCGGGCCGGGTCAGGTAAGACCCATTATTGTTTACAAGAAATGGGCGAGATATTGAAAACATCTTCTGAAGGTAAATCCTTAGTCATGATTTTACCAGAGCATGCAACTTTTCAAGTAGAACATGCTCTAGCCACTATGCCTGGTATTGAGGGGTTTACAAGGGCTTATGTATTTGGATTCCGCCGTTTAGCCCATCGAATTTTGATGGAAACAGGTGGAGCTGTTAGACCTCATATTACAGAACTAGGTAAGCGGTTAGTGCTGAGCCAATTACTCCATGAACACCAGCAGGAGTTTAAAATATTCCACCGGGCCGCTGGTCAGCGAACTTTTGCAGATTTGTTAATCAGTATGATTCAAGAATTTAAATCCTATGGTGTATCGCCAGAATTACTTTCTGAGGCTGAGGAACAATTGAGTGGTTTGACGATTGGGGATAAACTTCATGATTTAGCTCTCGTTTACCAAGGGTTTGAAAAATTTTTACAGGGTCGTTATACCGATCCTGAAGATTATTTGACACTGCTGGCAGAAAAGATGGATAAGTCTGAAATTTTAAATGGTGCACAGGTGTGGATTGATGGATTTACTTGGTTTAATCCTCAGGAAGCAGCGGTTGTAAAAAAACTATTAGAGACATCTGCCAGCGTAACCATGACTTTGTGTCTCGATGGCCATTCAGAACAACAACATAATCCAACAGCTTTATTTCATCGCCAATGGGATACACGGCGTAAGCTAGTGGATTTAGCAAAAAATATGGGCGTTGAGGTCGAAGAAATTGTATTAACTGAGTCGGAGCGGTTTACTGCGCCTCTTCTCAGGCATATTGAAAAACAATTTTTTACTTCTCCAGCGGTGGTTTGGACTGGTGAAATCCAGGGATTAGCAGTGGTTGAAGCTGCTAACCGCCGGGTAGAAGTAGAAGGGATGGCGCGCGATATTTTGCGTCTATGCCGAGAGGAAGGTTACCGTTGGCGTGATATTGGCATTTTACTCAGAGATACAGAAAGTTATGCTGATATTGTAGAAATCGTACTTGCTGATTATGAGATACCGTTTTTTAGTGATCGTAAGCGCCATCCTTTTCACCATCCTCTGGCAGAATTGTTACGGTCGGTCTTAGATATTGTCATTGAGCGTTGGAGTTATGAACCCTTATTTCGTTGTTTTAAGACAGATTTATTAACTTTATCCCGAGATGAAGTGGATCGACTAGAAAACTATGTGTTAGAGTTTGGAATTCGTGGTACGAAGTGGACCAATGATCAAACGTGGACTTTTATCCGTCGTTTTTCCTTAGGTGAAGATAGTGAAATGAGTGAGGTTGAACAGAGCTATTTACAAGAGATCAATGAGATACGAATGAAGGCATCAACGCCTCTGATTCAATTTGAACAACAGATCAAAATGTCTTCAACAGTAGTGGAAATGACCACTAGTTTGTATCAGCTCTTAGAGATTCTTGGGGTGCCTGAAAAATTAGAAGAGTGGGCTGATCGTGCGGAAAAGGCAGGAGAGCTGGAACAAGCCCGGGAACATCGCCAGTTGTGGGATAGTGTGGTGTTATTATTTGAACAGCTAGTGGAAGTTTGCGGTGAACAAGAAATGGCTCTCAAAGATTATAGAGATATGATTCATGAAGGGTTAGAAGGTCTTACACTCAGTTTGATACCGCCTGGTCTTGATTATGTGACAGTTTCCTCTATGGATCAGACTAGCCTAGAAAATATTCCTGGTATTTATGTTCTTGGTGTAAATGATGGCGTGTTGCCTATGCGTGGGCGGGGCGAAGGGCTGCTAACGGATGCTGAACGGGGGCAAATGATTCAATTTGGTCTAGAATTAGCTCCTGGATCGCAAGCTGATTCTTTTGCTGAACGATTTTTGGTTTATACAGGATTGACGAGAGCCAAAGAATATTTGTGGCTCAGCTATCCTTTAGCTGATGAAGAAGGTAAGGGACTAAGTCCTTCTTTGCTGATTAAGAGGCTGCGAGAACTTTCACCAATGCCGTTGCAATCTTTGCCTGTGGAACCTATTCTAGGTACTGAACGTCAGTACTTGGCCCATGGAAAAAGAAGTATCTCTGCATTAGCTACTGTACTGCGTGGGTATAAACGAGGAGAACCTGTAGCTGAAGTGTGGTGGGATGTCTATAATTGGGCGCGACAGCAAGAAGGCTTAAGTTCCTATGTAGAGCAGGCAGTTGCAGGCTTATTTCATCATAATCAGGTCGAAAGATTACCCAAAGCCTTAGCAAACCGTCTTTATCCTAAAAATAATAAACTCAGAGGCAGTGTAACGCGATTTGAATCCTTTCAGGCTTGCCCCTTTAAACATTTTGCTCAATATGGACTTAGTTTAAAAGAACGAGCTGTATTTCGTCTCCAAGCTCCTGATTGGGGACAGTTCCTTCATGCTGCTCTCAAAAATTTTGGTGACCGTATGGCAGAGGAAGGGCGAGATTGGGGAAGTGTCAGCACGCAAGAATGCCATGATATTGTTAATACCGTAGTTGAAGAATTAGCACCCAAGCTGCAGAATGAGATTTTACTTAGTTCTGAGCAGCATAAACATTTAGTTGGCAGACTCAAACGGACAGTAGCTCGTTCAGTGCGCCGCCTCGTTGAGTTTGATCAGGTCAGTGTTTTTAAACCCATGGCGATGGAGAAATCTTTTGGGCGAGGTTCAGATGCTTTGGCACCTCTCGTCTATATGTTACCTGATGAGGTTGGGTTAGAGATTGTGGGACAGATTGATCGCTTAGATACTGCAGAGCACGAAGGTAAAAAATACATGCTTGTCATTGATTATAAATCGGGTGGTGCTTGGCTGAAACTTGTAGATGTTTATTATGGACTGCGTCTGCAGCTATTGACCTATCTCCTCGTGGCCCGTAATTCCTATCAAGAGTGTTTGCCAGCAGGGGTATTATATTTCTTTCTAAAAAACCCTAGTATATCGGATATTGTGCGAATTGATGCCAATGAAATTACGAAAAAAATAAATAGTTTATTAAAAATGCCAGGCTGGGTATTGGCTGATCCAGAGGTTATAAGGCTTCTCGATAGTGCGATTGATGGTTATTCTGAGTTTTTAAAAATTGCCCTCAAAAAAGATGAGAGCTTCTATAGTGCATCCTTGCCCTATGTCAAAACGCCTGAAGAGTTTGCTTTATTACTCAATCATGTAGAGAAAAAATTGATTGAAACGGCTTGTAATATTATGGATGGTGAAATTGAGATTAGTCCTTATGCTTTGGATAAACGTACGCCATGTACTTTTTGTCAGTATCATGCTGTTTGTCAGTTTGATAACTTGCTGCCAGAAAATGAGTATCGCAGGTTAGGAAAACCTGAAGATGCCCTTATTATTAAGAAATTGATTGAGGATCAGGAGGAGGGAAACCATGGGTTGGTCTAAACAGCAAATGGCAGCAATTGAAACACGGGATAAAAATCTATTGGTGGCTGCTGCTGCCGGCTCAGGTAAAACTTCAGTATTAGTCGAACGGATTATCTGTCGAATTTTAGACAAACAGGAGCCCGTCGACATTGATAAAATGTTAGTTGTGACTTTTACGAATGCCGCAGCGGCAGAAATGAGGGCACGTATTGGTGCTGCTCTGAGTGATGCTCTCAAGAAAGAACCACGCTCTGAACATATTGAACGGCAGCTTGCTTTGCTCAATTCGTCAGCGATTTCTACAATTCATTCCTTTTGCCAAAACATCATAAGGCAAAATTTTCATTTGCTTGACTTAGATCCTCAGTTTCGAGTTGCTTCGCAAGGGGAAATTACCTTACTAAAAACCGATGTACTAGAAAATTTATTTGAAAGCAAATATTCTCAAGGTGAGACTCAATTTTTAGAACTGGTTGAACATTATGGAGATGAACAAAGTGATGATTCCTTATATAATCTAGTGTTAGGTCTTTATGATTTTTCTCGCAGTCATCCTTGGCCTGATGAGTGGTTAGCTAGTTTAAAAGATCAGTTTATCTTATCTGATGATGTTGTGATTGATGATTTACCTTGGTCAGGGCTGATTCGCGGTAAGATTGCACTAGAGATTGAGCAGGCTATAGGGCAGCTTGAAAATCTGATTGAACAAGCAGGAAAACCAGGCCATATCCCTCAATACATACAAACTTTTTCGTCAGATAAAGTCTTGTTAGATGAACTATTAACAGGGGCTCATCATTCTTGGCAAAGATTATCTGGTATTATGGCTTGCTATAAGTTTGAAAAAATCGCCAGTACGCCTAAAGGCACAGATGAATCGCTGAAAAAATATTTTCAAAAGGCTAGGCAAAAAATAAAAGACAAAATTAATGACTGTAAAGTTAATTTTTTTGATCGTCCAGGAGAAGAGCTATTAGCTGATATGCGTTTAATAGGACCTTTAGTAGAGTCTTTAGGGAAGATCATTATTGAGTTCGGACAAGAATTTGCTAAGATTAAAAGAGAGAAAGGCTTATTGGATTTTAATGATTTAGAGCATTTTTGCCTAAAAATATTACTTGATGCCGAAGCTGTTTCTGGTGAAGTAAAAGCGTCATGTGTGGCCTTACAATTGCAAGAACGTTTTGCTGAGGTGATGGTTGATGAATATCAAGATACTAATGGAGTACAAGAAACCATTTTGCGTTTAGTCGCTAGTGATGAAAAAAATAATTTATTTTTAGTCGGTGATGTGAAGCAAAGTATCTATCGCTTTCGATTAGCTGAGCCTGAGCTTTTTATGGACAAATATCGTCAGTATCCTATGGGGGGGGCTGAGTATGGTCGAATTGATTTATCCCAAAATTTCCGTAGTCGTGCCGGTGTACTTCATGCAGTAAACTTTATTTTTACCCAGCTCATGGCTCCTCGCGTTGCTGAACTAGAATATGGGGAGGCCGAGAAACTCAATCCCGGTCCAGATTATCCAGAGGGGGAAGGGAATTTTCTTGATGGACCTGTAGAACTCTGTATTGTGGATCGCGATGAGGGCGAGGAGCAAGTAGAAAGCATGAATGGGGAGGACGGAGAAGTTGTTGACCAGCCAGCAACAGAGCTCGTTGCTGAGGTTGAACTCAGTGGCTTCGAGTTAGAAGCACGTCTCATTGGTAAACGCATTGGTGAACTGATGACAAGTGATTACCAGGTGTATGATAAAAGTCTAAAAAATTATCGACGACTGGCGTGGCGTGATATCGTTGTTTTATTGCGTTCGGTAAAAGGCAAAGCCAATATTCTATTGGATGTCTTGAGGCAAGCGGGTATACCAGCCTACGCTGAGCTGGACGCAGGTTATTTTCGGGAAATCGAAGTGCAGATCATGTTATCTTTGCTTAGTGTGATTGATAATCCTCGTCAGGATATTGCCTTGGCGGCAGTACTCCGTTCGCCTTTAGTCGGATTTACCACAGAACAGTTAGTCGAAATTCGTTTGCAGCAGCAAGGCGATGATTTATGGAGTGCATTAACAGCTTATGTTATGGATGAACATGAGATTGATGATAAACTCCGGACAAAAGCTCAGGATTTTATTACATTATTTGAACAGTGGCGTAATCAATCGCGTTGTACAGGTGTGCCAGCTCTCATTTGGCAGATTTATCGTGATACAGGTTATTATGATTATGTAGGTGGTATGCCGGGAGGAATGTTGCGCCAAGCCAATTTGCGCGCACTGCATGATCGAGCACGTCAGTATGAGGCGACTAATTTTCGCGGATTGTTTCGATTCTTACGTTTTTTAGAAAGAATGCAAGATAAAGGCTCTGACCTTGCTGTAGCCAGAGCCCTTGGTGAAAGTGAAGATGTAGTCCGGATTATGAGTATTCATAAGAGTAAAGGACTAGAATTTCCCATTGTATTTGTAGCTGATTTAGGTAAAAATATCAATCTGCAAGACAGCAAAGCCTTAGTACTGTGTCATAAAACATTAGGCGTTGGACCCTATGTGACCAATCCTGAACTTCGTTTTCGTTATCCCAGCTTAGCGCGCCATGGTATAAGCCATAAGCTAATTATGGAAACCAAAGCCGAGGAACTGCGAATCTTATACGTGGCACTCACGCGAGCACGAGAAAAGTTAATTTTAGTGGGTTCAGTGCCTAAGTTAGCAAAAAAGGCTGCCCAGTGGTGTCAAACAGTGGAGCATAATCTCTTGATCTTGCCAGACTCATTAATTGCAGGTGCCAAAAATTATTTGGACTGGCTATGTCCAGCTGTTGCTCGCCATGAGGGCGGGGAAGTTTTAAGGCAATATGCTGAATGTGAATCATCATTTACTGAGATTTTTGCTAATGAGTTATCAGATTGGCAGGTTACTATCTATTCGCCTAACCAGCTGATTGAGGTGGCTGAAGAAGAGGCTAACGTTGCACCCTTGTTAGCAAAGATCAAGAATAAGGAACCTATTGATGGCGGAGAAGATTTTGCCTGGGTCGATCAGACCTTGGGATGGCAGTATGGATATACTCAGGTTGTGGGTAAACCAGCTAAATTATCGGTGACTGAAATAAAACGGCGGTTTAGCGAACTTGCCGAGGAGACTGGTCACCAAGTTTTTGCTAAAAAATCCATTGCTTTGCGTCCAAGGTTTATTCAGAAGTCAACAGGTTTAACGGGTGCAGAACGAGGTACATTAATGCATAGTATTATGCAACATATGGATTTGCAGGGCGATTTACATACTGAAGGCATCCGGAGGCAATTAGATGACATGGTATCTAAGGAAATGATTTTACCGGAGCATGCAAAGTTGGTGGATATCTCAGGGATTGTTACTTTTTTTGAAAGTTCTCTTGGACAACGCCTTTGCCGTTCTGGTAATGTGCGCAGAGAATTGCCCTTTAGTTTAGTCCTGCCTGCAGAACGTTTTGATGCTGAGATGATCGGAAGTGAAGAGAAGGTTTTTATTCAAGGTGTGATTGATGCCTTGTTTGATGAAGATGACGGGTTGGTATTATTGGATTATAAAACCGATTGGGTTCAAGATAGCGAGGAACTCATTGAACGATACGCAATTCAGCTCAATCTTTATGCAGAAGCAGTAGAACGTATTTTTAAACGACCTGTGACAGAGAAATATTTATATGTATTTAGTACAAAAGAAGCGGTCAAAGTATAAGGGATGGATCTCTCGATTGCATACAAAAAAGGCTAAGACTCGGCATGAAGCCAAGTCTTAGCCTTTTTTTAAGAACAAGATCATCCAATATTTTTAAGGTCGTTTGCTTTTTCCACTAAAATGGTATTGTGACGACTATAGGAAAAGTAGACCACCATGCCAATTAGATACCAAATACCAAAGAAAACAAAGGTTTGTGCTGGTAAATTGGCAATGAGGTAACCACAAAAAAGAACCGCAAGTGGTACGACAATAGAAACAGCAGGACAACGGAAAGGGCGTTTAATATTTGGTTGAGTCTTGCGGAGTACTGCAACACCGATGGAAACAATGCAAAAGGCAAAGAGTGTTCCTAGGTTGCATAATTCAGCGATAATATTAATTGGTAATAAACCGCTGAGAATCGAGACTGCAACACCAGTAATAATTGTAATCTTATGAGGTGTACCATAAGTGGGATGAATTTTTACCATACTTTGTGGGATCATTCCATCACGACTCATGGCTAAGAATACGCGGGTTTGTCCAAAAATCATAACAAGTAATACGGTTGTAATGCCACAAATGGCGCCAACAGCTACAACTGCACTCCCAAAATTCATACCAATAGCGCGCAGCGCAAAGGCTACAGGTTCACTATTGTTCAAGGAAGAGTAAGGAACAACTCCAGTTAGAACGGCTGCCACTGCAATATAGAGTATTGTGCAAATGACTAATGAACCAACAATTCCAATTGGAATATCTCGATTAGGATTTTTACATTCTTCGGCAGCTGTCGAGACTGCATCAAACCCGATGTAGGCAAAAAATACGATGGCTGCACCAGTTGCGACACCGCTTAAGCCAAAAGGAAGAAAGGGCTGCCAGTTCAATGGATCTACGTGAGGTGTAGCTAAGAATAAGAAAAGGGCAACACAAGCTAATTTGATGAAAACTAAAATTTTATTCAGTTTCGCACTTTCTTTTGAACCTAAGATGAGTAAGTAAGTCAAGAAAGAGACAATGAGAACCGCAGGAACATTAAGAATTCCACCATCTGCCGGGACAGATGTCCATGCTGTAGGAAGATTAATTCCGACTGTTTTAAATAAACCAACAGCGTAGCCAGACCACCCGGAAGCTACTGCAGCCGCACCGACAGTGTATTCGCAAATCAATGCCCAACCGACAATAAAAGCGATAAATTCACCGAGGGATGCATAGGCGAAAGTGTAGGCACTGCCTGCCACTGGGATCATAGCGGCTAATTCGGCATATGCCAGTGCGGCAAACCCGCAAGCAAGACCCGATAAGACGAAAGAAAGCATGATTCCTGGTCCGGCATACTTGGCTGCGGCAACTCCCGTCAGGACGAAAATACCAGTGCCAATAATACAACCAATTCCGAGTAAGATGAGATCGAGGGAACCAAGAGTTTTCTTAAGGGCATGTTGTTGAGTACCTTTGATCATGTCGGCGATACTTTTTGTACGAAATAGATTCATGACTGTCCTCCAATTGTTATTCGTTACAACCGATGGAAAATGTACCTTGTAAACAAACATTACTTCGATTAATTAAACAATTTTTCCTCAATTCTGTCAAGAAAAATCATAAATAATTTATGCCTAATTAGGCTAAAATACTAGGGATATAAGGTTTTAAATCTTAATTAAAAAGTAATTATACACAGTATCTTCCTGAAAGATAGTAAATAAAGTAAAAAAAATAATGTCTCTGTGGAAAAGAATAATGTATTATTTTGTTTTATGTCAGAATTTTAACAAAAATACTAATGAAATAGATGAAAATAATGGCGATAATTTGTGTATTGACGCAACATGAAGTATAATAATACCAATAGCTTGTGTGCGGATTTTCTCATTCACGAACAAATAGATGAAAAAAACCTTTTTAGTAATTGGTTAGTGTACGGAACATCTAAATGGTGAAAATAGACTATAAGTATACAAACTCAAATAATGGAGGTGTTCTTTTTTGGACAAACAAAATAAACTCGCAATCATTCCTCTAGGGGGATTAGGCGAGATCGGAAAAAATATGACGGTCATTCGTTATGGTGATGATATTGTCATCGTTGATTCAGGTTTAGCATTTCCTGAAGATGACATGCTCGGAATTGATTTAGTGATACCTGATATTAGTTATCTGATTGAAAATCAAGATAAGATACGTGCCGTTGTTCTTACTCATGGTCATGAGGATCATATTGGATCTTTATCTTATTTATTAAAGGAAATTGATATACCCGTATATGGGACTCGCTTGGCGCTTGGTCTTGTTGAGTGTCGTTTAAAAGAAAATAATGTATCGAATTATAATTTGATTGCTGTTCAGGCCGGGGATCAAGTTTCATTTGGTAGCATTGAGGTTGGTTTTATTCGGGTTAGCCATTCTATACCTGATGTTGTAGGTATGTATTTTAAAACTCCTGTTGGTACAGTTGTACATACTGGAGATTTTAAAATCGACTATACACCAGCTGATGGGAAAATAATGGATCTTCATAAATTTGCGGAACTAGGTGATGAGGGTGTACTCGTACTGATGTCAGATAGTACAAATGCTGAACGCCCTGGCTTTACCAAATCAGAACGTACTGTTGGTATTGCTTTGGATGAAGCATTCCGTGGTGCTAAAGATCGAATTATTTTGGCAACCTTTGCTTCAAATGTATTGCGTGTGCAACAGGCCATTAATTCTGCGTGTCAATATGGTCGTAAGATTGCCATTATTGGTCGCAGTATGATTAATGTCGTAAATATTGCTACAGAACTTGGTTACCTAATTGTTCCTGAAGGTATGTTAATTGATATTGATGATGTAAAGCGGTATCCTGGTAACCAGATTTTGATCTTGACAACGGGTAGTCAAGGTGAACCTATGTCTGCCTTAACGCGGATGGCAATGAATGATCATCGTAAAGTTGATATTAATCCAGGTGATACAGTGATTATTTCAGCGACTCCGATCCCAGGTAATGAGAAATCTGTGTCAAAAACAATTGATGCTTTATTACGTCTTGGCGCTGACGTTATTCATGAAGGATCAGCAGGCATTCATGTTTCTGGTCATGCTAGTCAAGAGGAACTAAAGTTAATGTTAACTTTAGTTAGGCCTAAGTATTTGATTCCTGTTCATGGTGAACATCGGATGCTCATCAGTCATGGGAAACTAGGTGAAGATTTAGGAATCCCTAAAGACAATATTTTTATTGGTACAAATGGACAGGTCTTTGAATTCTCTAAAGACGGCAATACGGTTACTGGGAAAGTTGCTGGTAAAGTGACAGCAGGTAAGGTTTTTGTCGATGGATCAGGCGTAGGTGATGTAGGGAATATTGTAATTCGTGATCGTAGCAAGTTGTCCCAAGAAGGGGTTATCATTGTGGTTATCACAATGGATAAGCTGAAAGGTTGCGTCGTAGCTGGCCCTGATATTGTTTCCCGTGGCTTTGTTTATGTTCGTGAATCTGGACAATTAATGGTTGAAGCAAAACAAAAAGTTCGCCAAGCTCTTGCGAATTGTGAGGCTGGTCAAATCACTGAATGGGCTGCGATTAAAGCCAGTGTACGGGATACTTTAGGTAAGTTTGTTTATGAAAAAACCCATCGTAGTCCAATGATCTTACCAATTATTATGGAAGTTTAGTAGTGAAATTATGAATGTATGATTGAGATAAACAGTATCCTCTTGGATGCGAATAGACTGTGCTGAAACTTAAGTTTCAGCACAGTCTATTTTATGCCTACATGTATAGTTGCAATACCACCAGTTCATTCATAATAGGATATTTTTTCAAAGAAGATCTCCTTGCAATGAAGTCGGATCAATACTATTATGATAGTACCAATCCAATTGTTTTGCGATTGAATTTATTTTATGTGAAACCAGAGTGTGATGTAAATCATAGTAATCGTATACGACGATATCTTATAATTGTAAGTAAAAGCATGTGCTGAAAGGGTGGTTAACTTGAAACTTTGGAAATGGTTTTGCAAATTAGATGATAAAAAAAACTCTTATAGAATAAAAACAGGACAACCTACTTTTGTGCCCAAGCAAGTTTCAGAGCGAGTCGCTCAGTCAGGTGTAGACATGACTTGCTCGCGGATATGTGGTCATGACGGATGTCGATGTGGCAGTACAGTACGGGGGCTGCATTGTGTTTGGTCCTATTATCGATTAGAATAACAAACAAAAAAGATCTTACAGAAATAAAAATAGGTAAGATCTTTTTCGTTTATTTAACTCATAAGATAGTGTACAATGAGATAGATTATAAAATTCTTAATCAAGAGATGTGTATTGAAAATTCCTTCGAAAAGAGGAGATGTACCCATGTTGTCCCGGCGTAGTTTTATAAAAATGTGTGCCAGTACATTCGTTAGTGTAAGTTATGCAGAACTTTTATTTCAGGTGCCTACGAGTAGCGGATCAGGTAATCGCCAAATTCCTGTACTAGTATACCATCGTGTCGGATATACAACGGATAATTTTACAGTGACTCCTGAACGATTTACCACAGATTTAGAAACTCTTCAATATTATGGTTATTGTGCGATTTCTTTAGAGCAAATGCAGAGTTTTCTTGAAGACCGTAATATAGAAATGCCTGATAAACCAATTTTGATTACCTTTGATGATGGATATTTGGATAATTTTGAAAATGCATATCCTATACTGAAAAAACATAATATGATTGCTACTTTCTTCATTATCACCGATAAACTATGGACACCAGATCGTCTTACTCCACAACGAATTGTGGAAATGGCAGAAGGTGGTATGTCTTTTGGTTCGCATACTGTCACACATCGACGTTTGGGAGAATTAACGTGGGAGGAAATTCGCGAAGAGCTGACGATATCAAAAGCCGTTCTAGAAAGTGTTTTAGGTAAAACTGTGACTGCCATTGCCTATCCCCAAGGTAGTTATAATGACAATGTCATAACTCTTGCAAAAAATTTAGGATATACAACAGGTTTTACTGTGCGGGAAGGTATTTGTCGTAAGGAATCTCCAGAGTTTGAATTGCGACGCATTCCAATCTTTAAGTATGATGGTGGCATTCGAGGCGTAATTGCTAATCGTGGCGGTATTTAAAAAATAACTTGATTTTAAAAATAAAGTTTGATATACTATTAGAGGATTTGATTTTGAGAAACATTAAAAAAACTCAAAAAAATATCTGAAAAAATATTGACGATACTAAAATTTACTGATATAATAGTAAATGTGTTGTCGAGCTCGGAGGGGTGTCCGAGCGGTTTAAGGAACTGGTCTTGAAAACCAGCGATCTTGAAAGGGATCCGTGGGTTCGAATCCCACCCCCTCCGCCATCTAATAATTATGGAGCGATACTCAAGCGGCTCAAGAGGACGGTTTGCTAAATCGTTAGAGGTCGTAAGGCCTGCCAGGGTTCGAATCCCTGTCGCTCCGCCATTCATTCAAATTTGAACGCCTTTATCTTGGCAACAAGATAAAGGCGTTTGTTGCATAATTAACATTTAATTAACATTTTAAGAAAAGATTATGATTGCATTTGATGAAATTAAATGCTACTCTTAAGAAGAAAAAGTATATATGATTTCTTTGTTAGGTGAGGCTCCTGTATAAACACAGGCTACTGCCCGGAAACGTCGAAAGACGCCAATGGGTATAACAGGTACTACCGGATTAAGGTTTTACTTAACGTAGCTGAGTACATTTTTTAGAATCTCTACGTTATACAGTGCTAAAGCTCAACGAGGGGGAAGGTCAGCTATTATTACAGATACACGGGAAGACCTTCTACTTTTAGGGGGTCTTTTAATTTTGCCCATTTATCCAATCGTTATACCCCTAATACGAGGGACTGAGATTCGGAGGAGTCAAAACTTTATTTGAATCAAGTCTTCTTATCTCCAATAGTGGGGAAAGATATAGATATTGCAATAGGAGGTGTTTTATGGATTCCGATCCTGAGGATAGTGACAATGGATTAATGAAAGTTCTGGATTGCTCTGTCTGTGTATGGACAGTGAATGGAGTCCAGCAAAAGAAGGAGGGCTAAACTATGAATCATGTGAACCAATTTAAAATTTTAGGAGAGTTTTATTTTAGTCAGTTGTTAGGTAAACCTATCTATGATAAAAGCGGTCGCAAAGCTGGTAAGATAAGGGATATGGCTGTGCGTTGGGATGGAGCTTATCCTCAAATTGTGGGAATCAAGTATGCTAAAAATATACAGGAACTGATTCCTATTGATCAGATTGATCGCTGTAGTTACAAGGAAGTCAGACTGAAAGAAAACTTTATTATAGATAAAACTGTACCCTTGCATGAAACGGATATTTTTATTAGTAAGTGGCTACTTGATAAACAAATTATCGATTTAAAAGGTTCTAAAATTGTAAGGGTTAATGATATTACCTTGTCATGGGTCATTCAGGAAAACATTCAACGGATGATTTTAGTTGCTGTTGACATTGGTGTGCGAGGGCTTTTTCGCCGTTTAGGATTGGAATTTTTATTTAAAAGCTATAATAATAACCTGTTGGGCTGGCAATATATTAAACCTCTTGAAAGTTGGAACTCTAATTTACAACTTAATCATGAAAAGCAGCAGGTCAGCGAACTTCATCCTGCGGATATTGCTGATTTACTTGAAGATATGGATTATAAGCGTAGAGCCAATTTTATTGATAATTTAGATGATCAACAAGCTGTTGATGCATTAACTGAGATGGATTTGGATGCCCAGGTAGAAATTATTGAACAAATGGATGAGCAACGTGCCTCTGATTTGCTGGAGGAAATGGCGCCAGATGAAGCGGCAGATATTTTAGTCGAATTGACTGCAGAGAAGTCAGAAGGCTTACTTAAATTGATGGAAGAAGACGATGCTGAAGAAGTGCGAGAACTCATGCAATATGAGGAGGGAACTGCGGGCGCATTGATGACAACGGAATTTATTGCATTTTCTGCCGATTTGACTCCTGAAGAAGTGATTAATCAATTGCGCAAACTAGCACCGGAAGCCGAAACAATTTATTATCTCTATGTCATTGATCAAGAAGAACATTTGCAAGGCGTTTTGTCCTTGCGTGAATTGATTGTAGCATCACCTAGCGCAACATTACGAGAATTGATGCATACTAAACTCGTTACAGTACAGCCTGAGGATGATCATCAACGGGTTGCAGATGTAATCAATAAGTATGGGTTACTGGCTGTACCAGTTATTGATGAACAAGGTATTATCTTGGGAATTGTGACGGTGGATGATATTATCGACATCTTGATACCTGAACGAGGTAAGCTTGATACTTATTCGTGGTTTGCGTTGAGCAAGTGGGGAGGTCGGGGACGATAATGATGAATATGATCAAAAGTATGCGTGTTCGTTTGGGCTTATTTTTGTCTGTCATGGGACCGGGAGTTGTAACGGCTTTTGCTGATAATGATGCCGGTGGTATTGCTACTTATGCAGCTGCAGGTGCAAAATATGGATATGGATTATTATTTACAGTATTAATTAGTAGTGTTTGTCTGGCGATTGCCCAAGAAATTTCAGCTCGGACGGGGGCTGTGACCGGTCGTGGTTTATCAGATTTAATTCGAGAGCTATTTGGTGTGAAATGGACCTTCTTTGCTATGATTGTTTTATTAATCGCAAATATTGGCACTACAGCATCGGAATTTTCTGGCATTGCAACGAGTTTTGAAATTTTTGGTGTGAGTAAATTTATTTCAGTACCAATCATGGCTTTTCTGGTATGGTGGCTAGTTTTAAAAGGTGACTATACGCGGATTGAGAAAATATTTTTTATGTTATGTGCCACATTTTTGAGCTATATTGTGTCAGGCGTGATTATAAACCCTCCTTGGGAAGAAGTGATGCTTGCCAGCGTGACTCCTACCTTCGCTCGGGATTCTGAATTTTTGATGATGGCAATTGGTGTTATTGGAACAACGATTACTCCCTGGGGTCAGTTTTATATTCAAGCAGCCGTTGTGGATAAAGGCATTACGGCGAAAGAATATCGATATGTCTTTTGGGATGTCATGTTAGGTGCTTTTTTCACATGGCTCATTGCCTTTTTTATCATTGTGACGACAGCAGCTACCCTCTATTCCAATCAAATCTCAATTGAAACAGTGAAAGATGCAGCAGTCGCTCTAGAACCTTTAGCCGGGAAATATGCAAGTATGTTATTTTCTTTTGGACTCCTCGGTGCCTCCATGCTTGCAGCTTTCATCTTGCCTCTGAGTACGGCCTATGCTGTTTGTGAAGCTTTTGGTTTTGAAAGCGGTGTAAGTAAAAATTCAAAAGAAGCACCTGTGTTTTTTTCAATCTACACCGTGCTGATTGTACTCGGTGCAGGTATTGCACTATGGCCTGGTTTATCCTTGTACAATGTTATGTTAGCATCCCAAGTCATCAATGGAGTATTACTTCCTCCTATTTTGATTTTCATGGTGCTCATTGCTAGTAATGAGACAATCATGGGCAAGCATAAAAATTCTACAGGATATAATGTTGTTTCATGGGCATTTACGATTGTGTTAATTATATTAACTCTGTTGTTGTTGATTTCGACAGTTGCGCCCACCTTGTTGGATAGCATGATGGGATATCTCGGATTATAAAAGATTTACGTTAAAAGTCCCATACCAGTCTGGTATGGGACTTTTGAGTTTACTTGACTCGTCCGCGAGTAATGATTCTTTCGCCAAATTTATCTTTCAGTTTATCCATCACGGCCGTTATTTTTTCTTGTCGTTCGTTGCTTTCCTTGCTTTCATCAAAAAGAGAAAGCTGGCCGCTGCCATGACCTAGCTTAGACACCGTAATGCCCAGTAAGCGAACGCCTTCATGAAGAGGGATTTTCTGTAGCATTTCGCAAGCAGTTTGATAAATTTTTTCATCCAAGGAGATCGCTGATGGGAGAGTGATGCTGCGAGTCACTGTGCGGAAGGAGGAAAATCGAATCTTGAGAGTGATTGTTCGTCCCCAAAGACCTACCTTCCTCAACCGCCACCCTAATTTTTCAGAAAGGGCGATCAGTACTCCTTTAATTTCATCTAGTGACCGTAAATCTCTTTCAAAGGTGTTTTCGTTGCCGATTGATTTAGCTTCTCGGTCAGGGATGACAGGACGGCTATCTCGTCCCCATGCTAGATTATATAAGTCGATGGCGCCTATGCCTAAGTGATGTTCGAGTAGTTTAATATCAGCATGGCGAAAATCATTGATCGTTTCAATTTGGAGTTTTTTTAATAGGTTGGCTGTTGCATGACCGACTCCCCATAGCTTGTGTACTGGCATAGGGGCGAGTAAGGATATTTCCTCGCCTGGATGGATTGTGACTAAGCCATTTGGTTTTTGTAGATCGGAAGCTAGTTTGGCAAGAAACTTATTGGTCGCTACTCCGGCAGAAGCTGTCAAGTTAATTTCATTCTTGATTTTAGCTTTAATTTGACGCGCTATATCGGTGGCATCAGGATAAAGGTATTCCATTCCAGTCACGTCGAGAAAGGCTTCATCCATTGATAGAGGTTCTACTAAAGGAGAGAAATCTTCAAAGATATGACGAATCTGATCAGAAACGTAAGCATATTTATCCATATTAGGCATCAGAAAGATTCCTTCTGGACAACGTCGACGAGCTTCGGTCATTGGCATTGCTGATCGAACTCCGTATACTCTTGCTTCGTAGGATGCTGTGGAAACTACACCCCTGCCGCTGAGGCCGCCGATAATGACTGGTTTATCACGATAGGCAGGGTGGTCGCGTTGTTCAATTGAAGCAAAATAAGCATCCATGTCAATATGAAGGATCCACCGATGTTGAGTATTTGCCATATGTACCTCCATGAATTGTGTATTGGGTTCTATTTAATTTAATGAGATTTAGGGATATAAATATGTTTTAATTATAATAATAGCAGGAATACTATGTTTTATGTGAAATTAATGATAAGTGGAAGTTTTAGTATAACAAAGGTACAAATATGTACATAGAGCAGGAGGTATAAATGATGGTTAATAAAGAACGTATGTTAGCTGAGTTTTTTGAGTTAGTAAAAATTAGATGCTCCACCAAAGCTGAACGCCAGGTGGCGGATGTTCTTAAGGGACGGTTAACAGCATTAGGTATGGAAGTTTTTGAGGATAATACTGGAGAAAAAATTGGTGGCAATTGTGGTAATCTTATTGCTTACATCGAGGGGACGATCCAGGGAGCTCCAACTTTGATGCTGAGTGCTCATATGGATTGTGTTGAACCTTGTGGGGGAATTGAGCCAGTGCTTAAGGATGGGATTATTACGTCCGTTGGGGACACCATTCTTGGTGCAGATGATAAAGCGGGAATTGCTGCAATCCTAGAGGCTTTACGCGTGATTGTCGAAAAAAAAATTCCTCATGGTCCTTTGCAAATCGTCTTTACAGTGGCAGAAGAGGGTGGTTTAAACGGTGCAAAAAATATGGAACCATCTTTATTAAAAGCTGATTTTGGTTATGCTCTTGATTCTAGCGGTGCGCCTGGTGAGATTATTAATATGGCTCCTGGTCAAAATAATATTATCGCAATCGTACATGGTAAAAAAGCTCATGCGGGTATTGCACCAGAAGAAGGCATTAACGCCATTGTGGTGGCAGGTGCTGCCTTGGCCGAGCTAAAATATGGACGAATTGATTTTGAAACTACGGCGAATATTGGCATAATTAGTGGCGGAGTTGCAACGAATATTGTACCTGATAAAGTCGAGATCAAGTGTGAAGCCCGTAGCCGCAACATGGAAAAGCTAGAAACTCAGACTCATCATATGAAAGAAACTTTTGAGAGAGTCGTGGCAAGCCATGGTGGTCGTGCTGAAGTGATTGTAAGACAATCTTATGGGCCTTATGTACTTACTGAAGATGCTCCAGTTGTGACTTTAGCTGTTGATGCGAGCAAAAATATTGGCTTAATCCCAGTTGTTAAAGCGACTGGTGGTGGCAGTGATGCGAACTTCTTTAATAATTATGGTGTACCGACGGCAGTGTTGGGTGTAGGCATGAATAAAGTACATACTGCTGATGAGTACATTAAAGAAATTGATTTATATAATAGTGCTGAACTCGTGATCTCACTCATTAAAACAGCAGGAACAATGAAAAAATAAACAGTAAAATCCTGAGTGCATTTCTGGCACTCAGGATTTTTTTTACAATTTTTTAAGAAAACGTAGAAGTTTACAGAGCAAATACATGAAAGTCGTATAGTTGCCTGCTTTTTTCAGTAATGCTTTTTTCACAGTTTGCTCCTTAAGGCTATTCGTCTTAGGATCTGAAAGATACATTGCTAGTAGCCCTTGAACGACGGTTTTATGAAAAAGAGGCTGAGACAGAGTTCGGGCTTGATCCAAAGCTTGTTCAGTAAAAAGAGTTAAATGTGATAACATTTGAGATTGATCAGTATAATAAGTGACAAAATTCAGATCACCATTGGTTAAATCTTCATTGGCATCAATGAAATAGTCGAGCAATATGTGCAGGCCGTTAATCCAAGGAAAATAAGCTGCAGAAATTTGTGTAACTGTGCTGGTTGTAAGGTTTTTATCACTAGCAGCAGCGCACAACATGAACATGCCGAGGGTAGAGCCAGTTGCGGCTGCGAATTCCCAGTCTGTAATCTGATCATCGTGATGATTGCGTTGTATCCAGTTGATCATTTTTGATTCTCGAATTCTAGGATCTAGGTGTTTGTATGTTTGTAAATCACTATAAAGGCGAGCAAATTTGAGGAGTTCTGTCTTTACTAACTGGTAAGAAGGTAATTTTATAAGTTCATCTTGGCAAGTTTTTACAAGGGTTGTAAGGTACCCTCCATCGTTTTTTAATGGATAAAAGGCATAGTAATCCTGTGGAAGAGCCGCGGAGTCAAGAGCGTCTGTCATGGCTAGATGTAATTGTCGAAACGCTTGTTCATCAGTGATGCCAGTGCGGTCACATAAATTATCTAAGTAATCACTGATGGTTTGGAGGGCGACGACTAGCCTTATGAAGTCATTGGTGGGTACGCCCCAATATAAACTATAAATGCTGCCGCCCTGGCAGTGAAATCTTTTATACTCAATACTTGAGAGTGCCTGTTCTTTGAGTTCGGGGCAAGCGTGAGAACTTGCGTAATTAGCCCAATGGGCAAGTTCTAAGTTTACACGAGGAAATACTTGACGTACGAAGGGATTGATAAGGCTAAGGTTGCTTACTATATTAAAGAACATAGTGATATAGCCTCCTTTTAACAAATCCATAAGTTCATTTTATAATATTTAATAAAAAAAAGTAAGAAGATGTTTTGGCTTTAAGATGCTGTATGGTTATAAGATACCCCATTCCCAACCTATTTATAAAACACAATGGTGATAAAAGAATCTAAATAAAAAAACACAGCCGATGAGCTGTGTTTTTTAGAGTGCTAGTTCTTAACGATTAATTCAAAACCTGTTTCTTTTTTAAACCACTTACTATGTTTTTTAATTGCTTGTAATTCAATAGGTATAGGTTGATTCGTTGTTAAAAGTAGATGCGTTTCTTTTTTTGCAAAGACTGTAGTTATATTTTCCACACTTTGCCGTTGTGTACTATCAAGACTTTCTGCTAATGCTAATAGTAGAGCTAGCTTGCGAGCTGTCTGCCAGTTTTCTTCATCTAAAAATTCACTATAAATTTTAGTGTAGGAATTTTTAGATGAATAACCGTGATGCCAACCAGCAATAAGAGATGTCATGATTTGCTCCCGATGGGAAAGGCCAAATAGACGAGCATTTTCAATTAAATAAGTGCTGTGACGAGCGTGGTCGTAATAGTTAATACTAATACCAACATCATGAAGAACGGCGGCTACTTGTAATAGTGCTTTATCAGTGGATGTTAGGTTTAGAGCTTCTTGCCAATCATCAAATAACTGATTAGCTAGTTTGGCCACATGATAGGCGTGGTCAGTATTGGCATTGTAGGATAATAACGTATTATGTGTACTTTGTATAAGTGGATCAGCCAATGCTTCCGTTTGGCCATCTTGGGAAAGATAATACTGTAGAAATAATCCTTCGCGCACGCCGCAGCTGCTAACAATGAGCTGGGTGCTTTCAACTTCACTGAATAAATTTTTAACAATTGCTAAGCCTGAGAGAATGATATCAGCTCGATCATTGCTCAGCCCAGGAATTTTACGGCGCTGATCAAAAGACATGGCTTTGACATCGGCCCATAATAGGTCAAATGCAATCGAACTGGTACGATAATTATGAAGTTTGAGTAAGGGATAATTATTACGTTTTTGTTCCATTTTGCCTATGGCTCTGGCTGTTCCGCCAATACCAATAAGAGGAATTCCTAAGTTTTTTAACCAAGGTATTTTATCAAGTTGTTGTGTAATAAATTTATCTAGATTATTTAATTGTGTTTCGCTGACTTTATTTTGCAAATTAAAACGTTCTGTCAAAGTTACAGCGCCAAAAGGCAAACTAATAAATTTTTCGGCTTTGCGATTTTTTATTAATGTGAGTTCTATGCTGCCTCCACCTAAGTCAAATAATACTGCATCGGTAACGCTAAGAGTATTGATAGCTCCAATATAGCCGAGCTTAGCTTCTGTTTCACCACTAATGATTTTAATGACAATGCCTGTCTCTTGTTGAACGGCTCTTACAAATTCAGAACCATTTTCAGCATTGCGCAAAGCTGCTGTACCAACGGCTAAAATTTTAGTGACTTGATGTAACTTGCAGACATTAGAAAAATTTTGTAGTAGGACCATGGCACGCTCCATAGCATCAGGTTGTAGTTGTCGGCTTTTATCTGCATCTTGGCTGAGACGTATAGTCTCTTTTTGATGGTAGATGAGATTGTAAGCTCGATTTTGATAGATTTCTACAATAATCAAGCGGGCAGAGTTTGATCCTAAATCAATAATCGCAATTCGCTGGCTCATAAATGTAGCTCTCCTTTATGCATTCCTGCCATTCTTTATATTGTTAAGTATTAGCATTATTTATCGAAAATCCTCTTTGATTCAAAATTACTTTTAATAAAAATTTTAAAAATGGGAAATTTTATAAAGAAAATAATACTTTTATCAGTCATAAAACGATAAAAATATCCGAAAATTTACAAAAACTTAACAAGTTTTGACTGAACTTTGCGATAATATAGGAGGGAAAATAAGGGTTTATAACGAATATCAAACGTTGATAGAGTTCAATTTAGTAGAAGCAGGGTGGCAACATGTTTAATAAGGAACAGAATTTTTTAAATAGGGAATTAAGCTGGTTGAAGTTCAATGAACGAGTTCTAAATGAAGCAAATTCTCTTACGAAACCTTTATTGGAGCGACTCAAATTTGTTGCTATTACAAGTTCTAATTTGGATGAATTTTTTATGATTCGAGTTGCGGGTCTAAAACAACAAGTAGAGATGGGAATTACTAAAAAAGATGATGCAGGTCTCAATGCTGCAGAACAATTAAGTTTGATTGATCAAAGCGTACGTAAATTAGTGCAAAAAAAATATCGTTTTTTGAAAAAAATCATGACTTGTATGGAAACTGAAAATATATTTTTTACTACAGTCGAAGGGTTGTCAACTTCAGGGCGCGAATGGATGGATAATTATTTTCATAATATCATTTATCCTCTTTTGACTCCTTTAGCAATTAACGCGAGTCATCCTTTTCCGTTACTAGCCAATCGAAGTTTAAACTTAGTCGTATCCTTGACTAGAGGTGTGGAAGAAAGCCAAATTGCAATTGTTCCAGTACCGAGTGTGTTGCCAAGGATTGTCGAGGTACCAGATCAAGGCGTCGGAAAGACCTTTGTCTTCTTAGAAGATATTATAACAAGTTATTGTTCATATTTATTTTTTGGTTATGTAGTCAAAGAAGTAATACCTTTTCGGATTACTCGCAATGCGGATTTGCTAATTGATGGTGAAGGTGCTGAAGATTTGTTAGTTGAAGTGGAAAAGTCTCTGCGTCAGCGTAAACGAGGAGAAGCCGTTCGCTTGGAAATCGGTAAAACGCGTAAAAACTTTTTGAAAGATTTCTTATTAGATGTGTTTAAAATTGCAGGGCAAGATGTATATGAGATTTCTGGTCGAATTGATGTGTCGTGTTTTATGAAAGTGACCGATGTCATCGGTTATGATCATTTGCGTTACAAACCCATGATTCCCCAAATTCCTATGGAACTTAAAGATGTAAAGAATTTGTTTGATGTCATTCGGGAAAAAGATATTTTATTGCATCACCCCTATGAATCTTTTGCACCCATTGTGGATTTTATTCGGCAGGCTTCTGTTGATCCTGGTGTACTTGCTATTAAACAAACTTTATATCGTGTAAGCGGAAATTCTTCTATTGTGGAAGCTTTGATAAAAGCAGCGGAGAATGGTAAACAGGTCACTGTTGTTGTAGAAGTTCGTGCACGTTTTGATGAAGAAAATAATATTTTGTGGGCTAGGCGATTAGAAGAAGCTGGTTGTCATGTTATCTATGGTGTTGTAGGATTGAAAGTTCACGGCAAAATGGCGTTGGTTATTAGACAAGAAGGTAGCTGTATGCGTCGCTATATTCACATGGGGACTGGTAATTATAATGACACGACTGCCCGTCTCTATTCAGATTTGAGTTTATTTACTGCTGATAAAGAAATTGGTGCTGATGCCTCTGAATTTTTTAATATGATCCTTGGTTGTTCTGTACCGACCTCATGGAGGAAACTTGTCGTTGCCCCCCATGGTTTGCGAAAGCGTTTGAAGGCACTCATTGATCGAGAAATTGAGTTTGCTGAAGCGGGGAAAGGTGGGCATATTATTGCAAAAATGAATTCTCTACTTGATAAAGAGGTTATTCTTAAATTATATGAAGCTTCTAGCAAAGGAGTTAAAATCGAACTGATTGTTCGTGGTATTTGTTCCTTAATACCAGGTATTGAGGGGGTTAGTCATAATATTACCGTACGAAGTGTAATTGGACGATTTTTGGAACATCATCGAATACTTTATTTTGCAAATGGTGGCAATTCGGACGTGTACTTATCGAGTGCTGATTGGATGAAACGTAATTTGAGTGAACGAGTAGAGTTATTATTTCCTATTGGTGATCAAAAAAATATTGAACGTGTGAAAAATATGTTAGAAATCATGCTGAAGGATAACCGGAAAGCTTATATTATGAAAAATGATGGTAATTATCAACATGCTTTTAGTCGGGGTAAAACAATCAATAGTCAGGAAGAATTATGTCGAGAGGCTGAAAGTCGATCGTGCGTTCTTACTTAACTAGCAAAAAAAAATAAAAAAAAGATTTGACTAAGGTCAAGTCTTTTTTTTATACACAATTCACAAACTTATCAACACAATTATCAACATAGTGTTAATAATTGTGGATAACTTAGTAAAAGTATCTTAATCATTCGCAAAGATAAAGGGTTTTTAGTCGAAAAGGAGTGAAAAATCTGTGGATAAAACATTGTGGATAAAGTTATCCACAATGTTTAGGTAATATAAATAGAAAATGCTATTTTAAAATAATCATAAAAAAACTTTATAATAAAAAAATAGTTGACTTTGTAATTTGATTATGATAAAATATTTTTTGTTGACGAGTTACTGACTCGATTGGCAAAATGACTCCGTAGCCCAGCTGGATAGAGCGCTTGACTACGAATCAAGAGGTCGCAGGTTCGAATCCTGCCGGGGTCACCATATTGCTGTTTATTGTACCTGCGCCCGTAGCTCAGGCGGATAGAGCAACGGTTTCCTAAACCGTGTGCCGGTGGTTCGAGTCCCCCCGGGCGCACCATTTATTTTGTGTGGTGAACCGGATGATTGATGATTCTTATTATATGGGACTGGCCTTGGAAGAAGCACGTAAAGCTTATGATCTTGGTGAAATACCAATTGGAGCTATACTAGTTATGGATGAACAAGTCATAGCTAGAGGGCATAACATGCGTGAAATATGGCATGATGCTACTGCTCATGCTGAAATGATTGTTATACGTGAAAGTTGTGAAAAACTTAAGCGATGGCGTTTGACTGGTGCTACATTATACGTTACGATTGAGCCTTGTCCTATGTGTGCTGGCGCGTTAGTAATGAGTCGTATTGACCGGTTAGTATATGGCAGTTCTGACTATAAAGCCGGAGCCGTTGAATCGCTATTTAATATAGTTCAAAATGATGCTCTAAATCATAGCATGGTTGTTGCATCAGGAGTACGAAGTGATGAATGCGCTGAAATTATGCGTGATTTTTTTCGTAGTCGGCGAAAGAATAAAAAAACATTACAAGCAATTAACAATAAATGAGACTTTTTTGATGATCAGGTAACGGAGAGGTGGCTGAGCTGGTCGAAGGCGCTCGACTCGAAATCGAGTAGGCTGTAACAGGTCTCGTGGGTTCGAATCCCACTCTCTCCGCCATAATATATATACAACACCAGGGGTTCTAGCTGTGCGCAGTTAAAACGCCTGTTTTTTTATTTCTATGAGCAATCTATTTATAAGAAAAAAATATTATGAAAAAATATTGTTGACAATAATCTTAGGACATGATATTATATTTTTTGTAGCTGATTAATTGCTGCTGCGAATGCAAAATAGTAGTGAATTAGTTTTTGGAGAGATGTCCGAGCGGTTGAAGGAGCACGCCTGGAAAGCGTGTGTACGGGCAACTGTACCGAGGGTTCGAATCCCTCTCTCTCCGCCATTAAATTTTAATAAACTGTCAGCGTATTGTGTGATGGCTGATGACATGTGATTGGCATAAAATTTCATATTTTAGCCCTTTATTTATTTTAGAGTGGGGCCACGACAGAAGTTGGGTCTTACGCAATGGAAACTCATGA
This sequence comes from Pelosinus sp. sgz500959, assembly GCF_042610375.1. Lineage (NCBI taxonomy): Bacteria > Bacillati > Bacillota > Negativicutes > Selenomonadales > Sporomusaceae > Pelosinus > Pelosinus sp. sgz500959. The sequence goes on along the minus strand of NZ_JBGJZL010000009.1, from coordinate 4,099 downwards.
ACCCCGTCAGATCCGGAAGGAAGCAGCGGTAAGTGATAATTTTTATGTGCCGTGAGGGTGCCTGGCTTGTGTCGTGGCCCGACGCTAAAAGAATAAATGCAATGAAAAGCAACCAGAATATCTGGTTGCTTTTTGGCTATGATAGAAAGTATCTTTTTGAGGATTGTTTTGCAGAGTAAAACTGCAGGAAAAAGAAACTTCATGTGGAATAAAATATAAGGTTGTAAGGAGGTGCGGGTTATATGGCATATGTGGCATTATATCGTCAATGGCGTCCTCAGGATTTTGAAAATTTAGTAGGACAGAATCACATTAGCAGTACTTTGAAAAATGCCATTGTATTAGGCAAAATTGGTCATGCTTATTTATTTTCAGGACCGAGAGGGACTGGTAAAACCAGCACAGCTAAAATATTGGCGAAATCACTCAACTGTATCAATGGCCCGACACCCGAGCCGTGTAATATATGTGCAAATTGTGAACGGATTAATACTGGTGCATCTATGGATGTTCTTGAAATTGATGCTGCATCTAATCGGGGTATTGATGAAATACGCGAATTGAGGGAGACTGTGAAGTTTGCCCCCGTGGATGGACGGTATAAAGTATATATTATTGATGAAGTACATATGTTAACCACAGAAGCCTTCAATGCTCTGCTTAAAACATTGGAGGAACCGCCTCCTCATGTGGTATTTATTTTAGCGACTACAGAGGCTCATAAAATACCCGCTACGATTCATTCTCGATGCCAACGTTATGATTTTCGACGTATTGGTGTTCGGGAAATTGAACAACGTTTAGCTGATGTTGTTCAACACAATGGCCTTGATGTGGCTCCTGACGCTTTGAAACTTATCGCATCTCATGCTGATGGTGGACTCAGAGATGCTCTTAGTATTCTCGATCAATGTACAACTATGGATGACGGCTTGATCACGTCAGAGCGAGTTCGACAATTATTAGGACTTATTGGTCATGAATGGGTATGGCATATTACGGAAACTTTGGTTGAACGTGATTTTAAAGCTGTATTGTTAGCTTTAAATGAACTAATTGTACTGGGCAAAGAAGTGCGCCAAATTTTACTTGAACTGGCTTTATATATGAGAAGCGTCATGTTGTTTAAGGCGGCACCGACAATTGATAATATTGAATTATATGGTGATGATCGAATCGTACTCGGCAAGCATAGCGATTTGTTTACTCATGAAGAATTAATTCAAATAATTCAACTATTAAATGAAGGTGCCAATGAAGCTCGTTGGGCACCTGAACCAAGAATAACGGCTGAAGTGACATTACTATCTATTTGTCGCCGTTCTGTTGGTGGTGATATGGATGGCTTACTTGCGAGGATTGTAGCATTAGAGGCCCAATTTTCGGGAATGCCTGTCAGTTATAATCAATCTGTGATGCCGAAAACTCAAGTGATTCAATCGGCACCACCTCTGACACGTGCAGCACCGATTGTTTCTGCGCCGCCGAAAAGCTTATCGGTACCAGAGCCAGTGAAAGGTGAGCCAACAAGTGAAGAGACTAAGTTAGAAAAAATCATAGTTGATTCAAATATAACTGATGATATAAAACGTATTTGGGATGATGTGTTGAAAGAATTGGTGGCAAAAGGTAAACGTTCCGTCCATGCTTGTGTTTCGCAAGGACATTTGATTGCCTTAAATGATAAACAAGCCACTGTTCAATTTGCGGCGACTTTTCCTAAAGAACGTACAGAAAAAGATGATTATCGTGGAATGATTGAAAAGATACTGGAACAAATTTGTGGAAAAACAGTGCAACTTTGTTGTATACTGGGGACTGTGGCGGCTACGCCTAAAAATAAATCAACTGTATCGCCTAAATCCAAGCCGGTAAGTACCGGAGTACCGCTGGAGGGGACAGAACATCCTGCTGTGCGCCAGGCTTTAGATATGTTTGGTGGTAAAGTAACAAAAAAAGAAGAACATAAGGGGGACTAAAATAATGTTTGGAAATATGGGTAACATGGGTAATATGGCTGGCATGATGAAGAAAATGCAAAAATTGCAAGGTGAAATGGCAAAAATGCAGGAACAACTTAAAACTCGTACCATGGAGGTATCGGCAGGTGGTGGTGCGATTAAGGTGGTCATTACTGGAGAAAAACAAATTCAATCTTTGAAAATTGATCCAGCTGCAGTTGATCCACAAGATATTGAAATGTTAGAAGATTTGGTAGCAGCAGCTGTTAATGAAGCGATAAAAAAAGTCGATGATATGATGGCTCAAGAAATGGGTAAACTTACTGGTGGTTTAAATCTGCCATCTGGAATGTTTTAAGTTATGCAATACATAGCGCCGCTTGCCAAACTAATAGAACAGTTTCGTGCTTTGCCGGGAATAGGATCTAAGACGGCTGCGCGGCTGGCATATTATGTTTTGGAAATGGATAAAGCGCGGGCTGAAGGATTAGCTCAGGCTATCATTGAAGCAAAGGAAAAGATTAGTTACTGTAATGTGTGTTTTAATTTGACGGATTGTAACCCGTGTAAGATATGTCAGGCTGAAGTGAGAGATTCTAGTGTATTATGTGTGATGGAAGAACCGCGGGATGTGGCTGCGATGGAACGCACTCGCGAATATCATGGTCGCTATCATGTATTACATGGTCAATTATCTCCTTTGGAAGGTATTGGTCCTAATGATATTCGGATCAAAGAACTTTTGACTCGAATACAATCAGGAACGATCACAGAAGTGATAATGGCTACAAATCCTGATGTTGAAGGTGAAGCTACTGCTATGTATATTTCTAGACTCTTAAAACCACTTGGGGTTAAAGTAACGCGAATTGCCCATGGTTTACCAATTGGCGGAGATTTAGAATATGCTGATGCAGTTACTTTATCAAAAGCAATGGAAAATCGACGAGAAATGTAAGAAAAGACGTTTAATTCCTCCTGTTTTTGGAAAAAATAGCCTTGACAGGAGGAGTGTATATGGACATCATGCCAATATTAGAAAGAATAAAAACACGTTTACAAATTGGTGAAAATTTTGTTCCTAAGCCGTTGCCGCCTTTACCTGTAATGGTAGAAGAAGCTAGGCAAGAATGGTTGAATGCTCAATCTTATTATAATATGGTGTCTGATGAAGATTTGATTGATCATGCAGTATATTTGATGCGAGCGACAGAAAAAAAATACATGTATCTGTTAAAACAGGCGCGTCATGCGGGTGTCGTTTATTCTCCATATGCGGAAAAGCCTTATGAAGAGAAGGATAAAAATGAGATAGTAAATCACTGATTTTTTCAAGCATAGGGATAATCAAAGGATTTGAAAGCCGGAGTTGAATACTCTGGTTTTTTTACGGAATTAAAGTGATCTATTTTTTGAATCTAAGCCGTTTATTATCATACTTGGACTATCTTTTTAATATGTATATTGTAGGAGTGTATAGAGGAGGGGATTGATTATGCCGGTTGTATTTGGTGAATTTAATGTAATTCTAGCCTATGTTTTTGGTATTGTTTTAATCTATTTGTTAGGACGTATGTTTTTAATGCCTATTAAGTTAATTTTTCGTTTGATTTATAATGCTTTAATCGGTGGTGCGATGCTGTGGGTTTTAAATTTTGTAGGCGCTCATATTGGTTTCAATATTGCTGTTAATCCCATTACTGCTCTCGTCGCTGGTTTTCTGGGATTGCCGGGGGTTGTCTTGCTTATTTTATTTAAAGTATTTATTGCATGATTATAAAAAAATAATTAAATCTCTTGACATGCATTTAAAGAGTATGATATTATAAGCAAGTCGCCGGTGCTGCCGGCACAAAAAAATGTTGACATGATGTGAAAAACATGTTAAGATAATATCCGTTGCAATGATGACATAAACGTTGCTTGTTGCAATTAGGTGTTCTTTGAAAACTAAACAATGTAAGTAAAGTTAAAATAAGCCAGATGTGCCGTACTCGTTTTGAGTACACACACGTCGGGTCACGCAAGTGATACTGACACAAGTAAGTTTTTTAAAGAGCCATCAAGGTTCTTCATAATATAACTTTTATGGAGAGTTTGATCCTGGCTCAGGACGAACGCTGGCGGCGTGCCTAACA